>CAVBFK010000173.1:0-5002 GCA_963594395.1 Lachnospiraceae bacterium | reverse complement strand
TGTGGTGTCTGCCAGCAATCTGACCCCGGAAAATACCCTGGCAGACGTGCTGGCTCTGAAGGCCAAGAACGGCTTCTCCACCGTGGCCATCACGGAGGACGGAACGGCTACCGGCAAGCTGCTGGGCATCGTCTCCAGCCGCGACTATCGCGTGAGCCGTATGTCCCCTGAGGACAAGGTGGCAGATTTCATGACGCCCCTGGAAAAGCTGGTCACCGCCCCGGCCGAGACCACCTTGAAGGAAGCTAACGATATCATTTGGGATCACAAGCTGAATTCCCTGCCCATTGTGGACGCAGAAGGCCACCTGATGTACTTCGTGTTCCGCAAGGACTACGCCAGCCACAAGGAAAATCCCCTGGAACTGCTGGACAGCAAGAAGCGCTACCTGGTGGGCGCCGGCATTAACAGCCGCGACTACGCGGAGCGGATTCCCGCCCTGCTGGCCGCCGGTGCAGACGTGCTGTGCATCGACTCCTCCGAGGGTTACACCTGCTGGCAGGAGAAGACCATCCGCTGGGTGCGTGAGAACTACGGCGACACCGTGAAGATTGGTGCCGGCAACGTGGTGGATCGTGACGGATTCCTGTTCCTGGCCAAGGCCGGTGCAGACTTTGTGAAGGTCGGCATTGGCGGCGGATCCATCTGCATCACCCGCGAAACCAAGGGCATTGGCCGCGGTCAGGCCACCGCTGTAATCGAAGTGGCCGCCGCACGGGATGAGTACTTCCGCGAAACGGGCATCTACATCCCCATCTGCTCCGACGGCGGCATTGTGCACGACTATCACATGACCCTGGCACTGGCCATGGGTGCTGACTTCCTCATGCTGGGCCGCTATTTCGCCCGCTTTGACGAAAGCCCCACCAACAAGGTGATGGTCAACGGCGTCTACATGAAGGAATACTGGGGCGAAGGTTCCAACCGTGCCCGTAACTGGCAGCGCTACGACCTGGGCGGCGCCACCAAGCTTTCCTTTGAAGAAGGTGTGGACTCCTACGTGACCTACGCCGGCCCCCTCCACGACAATGTGGAAATCAGCCTGTACAAGGTGAAGAGCACCATGTGCAACGTGGGCGTCACCAACCTGGAAGATCTGCGGAGAGATGCCCGCTTGACGTTGGTCTCCTCTACCTCTATTGTGGAAGGCGGCTACCACGACGTGGTGCTGCGCAGTGCCCAGCAGGCCACCCGATAAAACCTGAAGAAAAACGGGAAGGCAACCGCCCTGAAAAGCGGCCCCTTCCCGTGGTTGTTCCCCCCTCTTCCGTGGTGATTGACAGGAAGAGGGGGATTTCTTTGTCTGCCTAAGGGAAAAAAACGGGACTCCACCATTGCGATGGAGTCCCGACCGTATGTTTACTTGCTCAGCTTCTTCTCTTTGTTCATCTGAATCAGATAGCAAGGGATGCCCACGAACACCATGCCGCCAAGGATGTTGCCGATGGTCACGGGGATGAAGTTGTTCAGGCTGCCGAGCACCGTGAGTTGGCTCAGCTGCTCAGCGGTGATGTTGTAGGCTTCCTGCGCCATGGCCGCGTAGGTGGGGTTGGCGGCCGCCATGATGCCCATGGGGATGTAGAACATGTTGGCTACGCAGTGCTCAAAGCCGCCGACCACGAAGGCCATAATGGGGAAGAAAATCGCCCATACCTTGCCGGCAATGTCCGATGCAGCGCCGGCCATCAGCACCGCGATGCACACCAGAATGTTGCACAGAATGCCGGAAGCGATGCCCTTCAGGGGTGAGATGGTCACCTTGCCAAGCGCCACCTTAATGGCGTAGGCGCCCAAAAGACCGTTGGAGTAATCCAGGTTGCCGGAGTAGAGAATCAGCACGTCGATGATCAGCGCGCCGATGAGGTTGCTGAAGTAGACGATGCACAGACTGCGGATGCAATCCTTCCAGGAGACCTTGCCGCACATGACGTCCATCACCATCAGGCAATCGCCGGTGAACAGCTCGCCGCCCACAAAGACGATCATCATCAGTCCCACCGGGAAGATGCAGCCGGCAACAAGTCTGGCAAGGCCGACATTGGCAATGTTGTGCGCTGCGGTACTGCTGGTAGCGCCGCCCAGGGCGATGAAGGCGCCGGCCATGATGCCCAGAAGAATCATTTTGCCAAGCGGCAGTTGGGACTTGCGCTTGCCGCCCTCCAGGGTGGCGGAGATGACCTCCGCAGGGGTGTTGAAGTGCTGGTCTGACATGATGATGCACGCTTCTTTTCTATTAAGATAAGCCTTTCGGCGTTGACCGTTGCTCATTATACAAAACAAACTCCGCCTTGAAAAGAGGAAAACAAGTTTTTCTGTGAAAAAAATTGCAATCTGCCCCTATGTGCGCTATCATAGAGAGCGAAAAAAGGAGATGACTGGTGATGTGGGTCGTGTTGGCCTTTGGCTCTGCGTTCTTTGCGGGCATAACGTCCATCCTTGCCAAGTGCGGCATCCGCAAGACGGATTCCACCGTGGCAACGGCTCTGCGGACGATTATTGTCCTGATGTTTTCCTGGGTAATGGTGTTTATCGTCGGGTCTCAGCAGCAGCTCGGCAGCATTGACGGGCGGTCGCTGACGTTCCTGATTCTGTCCGGCCTAGCCACCGGCGCCAGCTGGCTGTGCTATTTCCGCGCCCTTCAGCTGGGCGATATCAACAAGGTGGTGCCCATTGACAAGTCCAGCACGGTGCTGACCATTCTGCTGGCGCTGATCTTCCTGGGCGAAAGCCTGACGTGGATGAGCGGCATCGGCATTGTGCTCATTGCCATCGGCACGTTCATGATGCTGGAAAAGAAGGATACCCAGGCCGTGACGGCCAAAGGCAATCGCTGGCTGCTGTACGCCCTGGGCTCGGCAGTGTTCGCCAGTCTGACGTCCATCCTCGGCAAGGTGGGCATTGCCAATGTGGAATCCAACCTGGGCACCGCCCTGCGCACAGGCGTGGTGCTGGTGATGTCCTGGGTCATGGTGCTGGTGAAGGGCAAGGGCAAGGAAGTCAAGCACATTTCCCTGAAGGAGCTGGGCTTCATCTGCCTGTCCGGCCTGGCCACCGGTGCCAGCTGGCTGTGCTATTACAAAGCCCTGCAGGACGGCCCCGCCAGCGTGGTGGCGCCCATTGACAAACTGAGCATCCTGGTGACCGTTCTGTTTTCTCGGGTGGTGTTTCACGAGAAGCTTAGCAAGAAGTCCGCGGTGGGCTTGGCTGTGATCGTCGCCGGAACGCTGCTGATGCTGGTGAAGTGAGCTGTATTTATCAGGAGGGAAGGCAGACCCTCCTGTTTTTTTAGTTGAAGATGGGTATGAAAAAGGCGATGACGTGAAGTCATCGCTTTTTTGTTAGGAAGACGGTTTGCTTCCTTCTCAGAAATTCCTCGACATATCGTACTTTTCGTAGAACTCCCTGCGGAAGTCCAGGAAGCGATCCTCGGCAATGGCCTGGCGGATCTGCTCCATTAGGTGAATGAGGAACCGCAGGTTATGGATGGAGGCCAGGCGGCCGCCGGTGATCTCGCCGGCCTTGAAGAGGTGGCGGATGTAGGCGCGGGAGAAGTGGGTGCAGGCGTAGCAGTCACACTCATCGTCCATGGGGCTGAAGTCCCGGGCATACTTGGCGTTCTTCACTACCAGGCGGCCCTTGCTGGTCAGCGCAGTGCCGTTGCGGGCAATGCGGGTAGCCAGCACGCAGTCGAACATGTCCACGCCGCGGAGGACGCCCTCCAGCAGGCAGTCAGGGGTGCCGACGCCCATGAGGTAGCGGGGCTTGTTCACGGGCATGTAGGGCTGAATCTCGTCCAGCATTTCATACATCACAGGCTTGGGCTCGCCCACGGACAAGCCGCCGATGCCGTAGCCCACAAAGTCCATATCGGCCAGGGTTTTGGCACTTTCGATGCGCAGATCCTTGTAGAAGGCGCCCTGCACGATGCCGAACAGTGCCTGATCCTCGCGGGTGTGATGCGCCTTGCAGCGGGCGGCCCAGCGGTGGGTGCGCTCCATGTTCAGCTTGGCGGTGTCATAATCGCAGGGGTAGGGAGAGCAGACGTCAAACGCCATGGCGATGTCTGCGCCCAGGGCTTCCTGAATGTCCATAGAGGTTTCCGGGCCGATGAAGTGGCGGGAACCGTCGATGTGGCTCTGGAAGGTGACGCCCTCTTCCTTAATGGTGCGGATGTTGGCCAGGGAGAACACCTGGAATCCGCCGCTGTCGGTGAGGATGGGCTTATGCCAGTCCATGAAGTTATGCAAGCCGCCGGCTTCCTTCACCAGGTCTTCGCCGGGGCGGAGGTGCAGGTGATAGGTGTTGCTCAGCAGGATTTGGGTACCGATTTCCTCCATCTCGCGGGGGGTCATGGCCTTGACGGTGGCGGCGGTGCCGACCGGCATGTAGATGGGGGTCTGGATGTCGCCGTGGGGGGTGTGGAGCACGCCCAGGCGCGCGCCGGACTGCTTACAGATGTGAAGCAGTTCGTAGGAAAAGCCTTTGGTTTCGCTCAAGAAAAAGCTCCTTTCGGCAGGGGAAGTGCCCCTGCATTCATCATGGGAATGATGCCAAAGGGAGAACAGCCCTTTGGTCGAAATCCTCTTTATTTGATGGCGGAATTGTCGTGGGAATCAGACGAACGTCTTGCCATATTCCAGAGGGCTTAAGCGGGTCGAAGACCCTCGCCCTCTGGACTCCTTCGGAAGTCTTCTCCGATGGAGTTGATTTTATGTGTTAGCTCCAGAGGGCTTTCCGGTCGCCCTCTGGACTCCTTCGGACGGTCGTCTCCGATGAAGTAGATTTGTATTGAAACTTAAAAAGTTTCGAAAGAGAACCCCTTAAAAGGAAAGATCACTCCGAAGGTTTCCAAAGGGCGACCGGAAAGCCCTTTGGTCGCTCCGCAGAGCGAAATCTCCTTGTTGGATAGCATGTTCGCTTTATGGAACGATGGAGTTAAGTTCCAACTTCCAGGGGCTTTGCGGTTACGGGTCGAAGACTCCGCCCCTGGACCCTTCGCGTG
>CAVBFK010000172.1:0-21083 GCA_963594395.1 Lachnospiraceae bacterium | reverse complement strand
CCATGTACCGCCGCAAGAATCCGGAGAAGGAGCAGCCATGAATCACGTTCATCCCAAGCGGTTGTCTGCCAGAATCTTTGCAGGAATTCTGCTGGTAAGCATCTTTGCTGCCCTGATGGTCACCGTTTTTGCCTATTTCCGTGAAAAAGAGATGGCGCTCCGCTATGCAGGGCAGTCGGAATCCCAGAACATTACCTGGACAAGCTCTGTGCTGGAGCAAGCCATTGCCCAGTCCCAGGAGCTTTTCTACAAACTGCAGTCGGACAGCCGGCTCTTTGAATTGATCAAAGATTATGATGCTACGGTCACCAGCCCTGCCGCCGCCAACCGTGTCTTTCAGACGATTGTCAAATCCCATCTTTCCAATGAAGATGTCATCTGCGATGTACAGCTGTTCCGCTCGGATCTGGTGCTCTATCTGAACAACGTGTCCATGGCCGGCCTGAACAATTATCAGAAGGCAGATTTTCTGAGCCAGGCCAACACGCCGGGTACGTTTTTCTGGCAACCTACGTATGATATTATTACGGCTTACGGTCACACCCAGCTGGAAGGCCTGACGCTGAGCAACCAGTACCTCATTTCCCTGGTGGGCATGATGAATTCCTATTCTCTGGAGAGCAGCTGTTTGGAGTATCTGCCTTCCGATGAAGAAAAGCCGGTGCTGGTCGTCAGCATTCCGGAAAGCTACCTGACATCTGCCCTGCCTACCAGCGACTATGAGGGAACGCAGACGTTCCTAACGGATGAAAACGGCTACGTGATTTCCTCCACCGATGCATCCAAGCGTGCCGCCGTGCTGGACAGCGACATGATGCAAACCATCCTGCAGGTGGAAAGCGGCGCAGGCATGGATCAAACTGTGCAAGGGGAGCACCTGTTGGTGTTTACCAATCAGCTTTCCAACGGCTGGCACCTGGTATCGCTGGTGAAGTACCAAAGCGTGTGGAAGTCCATTGCGATGGGACTGTTTCTTCCGCTGACGGTTATCCTGCTGGGACTGATTGCCCTGTGCACCTTCATCAGCGGGTCCATTTCCCACGCCCTATCCAAGCCGCTCAGCGAGCTCATTAACGCCATCCGGCAAAACGAACAGGGCAATTTCGATACCCGGGTGCTGGAAACCGACGATGAATTCGGTGCCTTGATTGAAAACTACAACCGCATGTCCAAGCGCATTACGGAAATGATCGAAGAAAACTATCAGTCCCGCAGCAGGGAACGGGAAACGGAAATGATGGCCCTCCGCTATCAAACGAACCCGCACTTCCTGTACAACGCGCTGAACATCCTCTACATGAAATCCCTGGATGAAAACGCGCCGGAGACGGCTCAGCTGGTGCAGTTGCTTTCCCATGTCATGCGCTATGTTATCCGCGATCATCGGGATGTGGTGACCATTGCGGATGAACTGAAGAACGGACAGGCCTACTTCCAGCTGATGAACGCCGGCTATGACAACAAGATGCGCCTGGAAATCGATGTGGACGACGCCTTGCTAAACGGCCAACTGCCCAAACTGAGCATTCAGCCGCTATTGGAAAATGCCATTCTCCACGGCATCAGCGGCTATACGCAGGAAGGCTTGATCCGCGTAACCGGCCGGGTGCAAGACGGGATGCTGACCGTGGCTGTGGAAGATAACGGTGCCGGTCTGCCTGAAAATCCTCAAAGCAGTGCCAAGGATCACGGCTCCATCGGCATTGCCAATGTGCAAAAGCGGCTTCAGTTCCTTTTCGGTCAGGAAAGTACCTTGACCCTTTCGCCTTCCGACCTAGGCGGCGCCAAAGCGGAAATGATTCTGCCCTGGCGATGCGAAAAAAATGACACAATCCAAAAATAATCCACCAATCGTAAATTGTTCACGCTTGTCTCCGCAAAAAAAGCATAGATAATAGAAGTATCATCAAGAAAGGAGAGGTACCTATGAAAAAGTGTATCTCGATACTTCTGCTTCTGTGCGTTTTACTTTGCTCTATGAACCTTGGCGTGGCATCTGCTGAAGATGAAAAGATCTTCGCGGGTCACACCATCGTTTACACCGGCACGGGCGACAGCACGGAGCAGGCTGCAACTCAGGCGGTTATCGACAAGTTCATGGAAGACACCGGCTGCGAAGTGAAGACCATCTTCATCGGTGACAACTATGACACCAAGATCACCGCCATGATCGCCGCCAACGAAACCATCGACATCGGTCAGATGGAAAGTGGCACCATCGCTTACAAGCTGGCTGAGCAGGGCAAGTTTGAGCCCCTGGACAGCTACCTGGAAGCAGACGGCATCTCCCTGGACAACTACGTGGGCGGTGCTTACTACTACGACAACGACGGCAACATCATCTCCTACAGCGGCGCCATCGAGCTGATGCAGATGTTCTACTGCAAGGATGCCTTCGATGAAGCCGGTCTGGCCTATCCGCCGGCCGACCCCGACGAAGCCTGGACCTGGGATGAGTTCGTGGACGTTGCCATGAAGCTCACCAAGGATGCCAACGGCAAGACCCCCTATGACGAGGGCTTCGATTCCGAGAACATCGTGCGCTACGGCGTGAACATGAGCATCTGGTGGCCCATCTGGGGCTCCTTCGTACTGTCCAACGGCGGCGAACTGGTTGACAGCGAGGGCAACTTCGCCCTGAATCAGCCCGCGGCCGTGGAAGCCATCCAGAAGGTAGCTGACCTGTCCCTGGTCAACCACTGCATGCCCAACACCGTGCAGCAGGAAGGTATGCCCGGCTCTGACGTTGCTCTGCTGACCGGCACCTATGCCATGGTCATCGACGGTCAGTGGCTGGCTCTGCAGCTGTCCGAATCCGGTGTTGACTTTGAAGTAGGCGCCATGCCGAAGATGGGCGACACCTGCGTTTCCGTGTGCACCAACTCCATGACCGTGATCATGTCCGACAGCACCGAAAAGGAAGCCGCTTGGGCTCTGCTGAAGTACATGAACGATCCTTCCACCAACATCACCCTGTTTGAAAACGGCAACCTGATGCCTGCCGAGAAGAAGTGGCTGACCGAAGAAGAATATCTGAATCAGTGGGCCGCTGAAGGCAATCCCGCCCGTCCTTCCACCTACAGCGGTATCATCAAGATGCTGATGAACAACGCTGTTCCTCCGCTCACGGCCAACATCATCGGTTTCCCGGATATGATCGATATCGTGAACACTCAGATGGATGAAATCATGTACGGCAACAAGACCGCCCAGGAGGGCATGGATGATGCCGCTGCTTCCATCCAGGCCGCCGGTATTGTGCTGGGCACCCGTGGTAACTAACCTCTAAGCGACAAACGCATCACGGGGGTGCGGTTTTTCAAAGCCGCACCCCTCTTTTCAAACGGGAAGGAGGGCGAAGAGTATGAAAAACGGAGCCACCTCTTTGCGGCAAAGCAGCCGCAGTGAGACGCTTACTGGATGGCTTTTCGCTGCACCGGCACTGGTGGGGTTTGTGCTTCTCACCGTGGTGCCAATGATTGTTTCACTGTTCCTCAGCTTGACGGACTACAGCGTTTTCAAAGATGAAATTAACTTTGTCGGACTGGACAACTACCTGACCATGTTCAGCAGCAAGGATGTTTACTTCAAGGATGCCTTGAAGGCCACCGCCTATTACACCCTGCTGAACGTTCCCGCTTCTCTTTTGGTTTCTCTGCTTTTGGCCATTGCACTGAACACGAATATCAAGGGCCGCGGCATTTTCCGTTCTATTTTTTATCTTCCGTCTATCGTTCCTTCCGTGGCAAGCTGCGTGGTGTGGCTGTGGCTGCTGAATCAGCAGTACGGCCTGCTGACCACCGTGGCCAAGAACCTTGGTCTGGGCACCCCCGGCTGGCTGTGGGATAAGAGCACGGTTATCCCCACCATCGTGATGATGGGTCTGTGGAATACCGGCAACACCATGGTTATCTTCCTGGCCGGCTTGCAGGGCATTCCCCGCGTCTATTACGAGGCTGTGGATGTGGACGGCGGCAACGCCTGGCACAAGCTGATTTACGTGGTGCTGCCCATGCTGACGCCTACCATCTTCTTTAATGCCATGACAGCCATCATCAATTCCTTCCAGGTGTTCACGGAAGGATACATCCTCACCAAGGGCGGCCCGGGCAACAGCTCCCTGTTCTACGTGTACTATCTGTTCCGTCAGGCCTTTGAGAAGGCCAACATGGGCTATGCCTGCGCCCTGGCCTGGTTCCTGATGGTGATTATCTTCATCATCACCATGATCGTGCTGAAGACTCAGAAAAAATGGGTCTACTATGGAGGTGACTGATCGTGAAGAAAAAACACATCATCGGCAAGATCCTCCTGTACATCGCATTGCTGTGCTTTGCCTTCATCGCGCTTCTGCCCTTCCTGTGGATGGTTCGGTCGTCCTTCATGACCCTGAAGCAGATTTTCGTGATGCCGCCCCAGTGGATTCCCGATCCCTGGACGCTGTCCAACTACAGCGATGTGGCCGCCAAAACGAGCATCTTTAGCTACTTCGGCAACAGCATCTACCTGGTGGTCATGAACATTGCAGGTGTTCTGCTCACCGGCAGTATGGCGGCCTACGCCTTCTCCCGTGTTCGCTGGCGCGGCCGTGACAAGATTTTCGCCCTGCTGCTGACCTCCATGATGCTTCCTTCCGCCGTAACGCTAATCCCTGTGTACATCGGCTGGAGCAAGCTGGGTCTGGTAGACACCTATGCGCCTCTGATCGTCCCGGCCTTCCTGGGCGGCGGCGCGTATAACATCTTCCTGCTGCGTCAGTTCTTCCTGACCATTCCCCGGGAGCTGGATGAAGCCGCCCTGGTAGACGGCGCCTCCCGCTTCCGCATCTACTGGAACATTGACCTGCCGCTGGCCGCTTCTGCCATGATCGTGGTAGGCTTGCTGGACTTCATGAGCACCTGGAACGACTTCCTGCCGCAGATGCTCTACATCAACACCATGGACCGCTACACCGTAGCTGTGGGCCTGCAGAATCTGCTGGGCAAGTACAGCTCCAAGTGGAACATCGTGCTGACGGCTTCGGTCATTGTTTCCCTTCCCTGCGTCATCGTTTTCCTTTGCGGACAAAAGCACATCATCGGCGGTATCGCCATGACGGGTATTAAAGGTTAAGAAAGGGGTATGTTTTTATGAAGGGTCCCAAGATTGTTGTCATCGGTGCAGGCAGTGCCATTTTCGGCCTGGCCAACCTGGGTGCCATTATGCGCACGGAATCTTTGAAGGGTGCCACCCTCTCCCTGTGCGACATTAACGCGGAGGGCTTGGAAAAGATCCGCAAGCTGGCAGAGCGCATCAACCAGGAGTGGGGGTCCGAAATGAAGATCGAAACCTCCACCGAGCGTTGCGACCTGCTCCCCGGCGCCGACTTCGTTATTATCTCCATTGCCATTGACCGTGAAAAGTGCTGGAAGAGCGACTTCCTGCTGGGTCAGCAGTTCGGCATTATGCACTACGCAGAAAACGGCGGCCCCGGCGGCTTCTTCCATGCGGCACGCAACATGGCCATTTTGATGCCCATCTTCCGCGATATTGAGCGTCTGGCTCCCGATGCCCTGGTGCTGAACTTCAGCAACCCCATGACCCGTATCTGCACCGCCGCCGCACGCTACACCAAGCTGAAGATGGTGGGTATCTGCCACCAGCTGGATCACGGCTACCTGATGGCCGCCAGAATCCTGGGACCCGCCCTGGGCATGGATACTTCCCGCGATTATGTCTTCCGCTGGGAGTCCGGCGGAGACGTGGCCGGTCAGCTGGTTGCCGCAGGTCACAAGCGCTTCAACATTCTGGCCTCCGGTATCAACCACTTCACTTGGTACAAGTCCATTGTGGATAAGGAGACGGGCGAGGAGCTTCTGCCCCTGTTCAAGAAGCTGTTTCTGGAGCAGAAGGACTTTGAGCCTTACACCCGCGCCATCCTGGAAGCCTACGGCGAATGCCCCACGTCCGGTGACGCCCACTGCCTGGAGTATCTGCCCTTCACCTCCAACATGGAGCGGAAGACCTGGGAGCGCATGGACATTCAGATGTACCCGCTGGACATCCAGGATCAGAACCGTGACGACATGTGGAAGGAAATCGAGGCCATGGGCTCCGGCAAGAAGAGCATTGACAGCCTGAAGCATGAGCATACCGAGCGTGCCGAGCTGATTGCCGCCGCCGTATGGAATGACCAGAACTACTACGACTATGCGGTGAACATTCCCAACACCAACGGCGTCATTGCCAACATGGATCGGGATGCCATCGTCGAGGTTCCTGCGGTGCTGAACAAGCACGGCGTTATGGGCATTGCTACCGGCGATCTGTCTCCCATTGCGGCCACGCTGTGCAACCGCCAGAAGACCATTGTGGACTATGCCGTGAAGGGCATGGTGGAAGGTGACTATCAGGCTTCCCTGACGGCACTGGCACTGGATCCCATGATTGACGACCTGGACATCGCACGGAAGCTGCTGGACGAAGGCCTGCGGATTAACGCCAGCTACCTGCCCCAGTTCAAGTGAGATCGAATCGTTACAAAATAAATTTGTTAAATGTGGTTTTTATATTGACAAATGCGACATGCCATGCTATCATGTAAATCAAGAGATAGTGATACATGCATAAAGAAACAGGAGGGACTTTTACTCGAGAGGATAGGGAGGATTTTATACCATCCTGGTGGAGAATGGGTGGTATGAAATAGAGAAAAAGGAGGGTTCGGTAATGAAAAAGGCGCTCGGTTTCCTGTTGGCTTTGGTTCTGGTTTTGACAGCAACATCTGCTTTCGCTGTTGTCGAAATCGACTATTGGTCTGTGTTCACCGGTGGTGACGGTGCAACGATGCAGAGCATGGTGGATGCCTTCAACGCGTCCCAGGATGAGGTTCACGTGAACCACACCCCCATGACCGCTGATGACCTGTACCAGAAGATCCCCATGGCTGTGCAGACTGGCACCAGCGTGCCCGACGTGGCCGTTGTGCACATTGAGCGTATCCCCAACTTCGTGGATAATGAAATGCTCTATGCGTACGATATGGACCTGATCGCGCAGGCTGGCATCGTGGCTGAGAACTACAACCAGGCCGCATGGGAACGCTCTGATATCGATGGCGAGCACTATGGCATCCCGCTGGATGTGCACGGCTACGTCACCTATATCAACAAGGATCTGTTTGACAAGTACGACCTGAACGAGTACGTGGAAGACGGCTACATTACCTTTGACGAAATCCGTGCTCTGGGCGACAAGGCCCGTGCAAACGGCTACACCGGTCAGGTTTTCAACCTGGGCTGGATGCGTCCGCAGATTCTGGGCTACTACGCGCAGCTGTCTCCTGAGCACAAGCTGACCGACAACGGCGAAGACTTGGCCCTGGACGAAGCAGCCCTGAAGCAGGCCATGGAGACCATGAAGTCCCTGTATGAAGATGGCTACACCACCTCCAAGACGGACGACTACTCCTCCATGTTCTACGGCGGCGAGCTGCTGGTTTGGACCGAAGGTATCTGGATGAAGGCCTCTGCGGTGGATGCAGGCATCAACTTTGAAATGTATCCCAGCGTGTGCTACAGCCCTGATACCTGCAAGAACTGGATGTCTTCTCACAACTTCGTGCAGTTCGCTGATGAGAACCGTACGGAAGAAGAGGACCTGGCAGTTGCAAAGTTCATCAACTTCATGGGCGAAAATTCCCTGATCTGGGCTCGTGATGCCGGCCAGGTGCCCGCTCACGTTTCCCTGAACTCCGTGGAAGAATACGCCTCCATGCCTCAGGCATTCCTTTCTGACCCCGCCCGCGTGGACGAGCTGGCCATCTACAACTACAAGTATTGGGGACTGTTCGACACCGCTATCAGCCGTGTCGGCTGGGACTTCACCGACGGCACGATCTCCATCGATGATGCCATCACCCAGATTGAGCAGGAAGTTGCTGACGCAATTGCTGCCCAGTAAACCATTCATTGTTGCAAACGTTGGGCAGGGAGATCTTCTCCCTGCCCAATATAGTAGAGTCAGCTTCTGAGCAATCCAATCAGCACCATTCTTTTGATGAAAGAGGTGTCAGGATGACACGTTCACGCATCGCTTCGCTTTTTGCGATTGCGTTTCTTGTGCTATTTTGCTTTGCCGGCGTCACGGCAACAACAACGGTGAAGGATACGCAAGCCGTTATACAGATGGGTCTGCCCAAGATTCTTTTTTCCCTGTCCAGTGCAAGCATTCTGCTGATTCCCCTGGCACTGTGTGCCATGCTCGCCGCGGTCATCGCTCTCGTGCAAAACGAGAAGAACGTCGGTTTCCTCTTCTCCGCCATTGGTTTTGTCTGTTTCTGCCTGTTCCTGGTTTTCTTCTGCAACGAAAAGATGAATTCCACCCTGTACAATTCTTTGAGCGATGTGCTGAAGGAATTGGGGGTCAAGTTCAAGAAGCGGGACGTAGACAGCATTTCCGTGTCCTATGACGCCTTGACCTACCTGATGGTCACCTGCGCCGGTCTGTCTGCGCTGCTGTCCTGCCCGATGCTGAAGACAGAAAGCCGTAATGTGCTCAAGCGTGATCTTCTTCCCTATGCCTACATCACGCCGCATCTGTTCTTCTTCATCATCTTCTTCATCACACCCGCCATTTACGGTGTTTACGCGGCCTTTACCAAGTGGGATCTGTTCAATGAGCCGGTCTTTACCGGGCTGGACAATTTCCGAACACTGCTCTTCGATTCGTCCAATACGTATTACAAGCAGCTGCGCAATGGTCTGTGGAACACCATCAAGTTTGTGGTTTACAGTGTGCCTTTCTGCATCATTGTTCCCCTGTCGCTGGCCCTCGCACTGAACGTGAAAGCCAAAGGGAACAAGTTCTTTCAGGCCCTGTACTATCTGCCCAGCCTGATGTCTATTTCCACCGTGACCCTGACCTGGCGCTACGTGTTTAACACCCAGTACGGCATTATCAACAAGTTCTTCGGTATCCAGGCAAACTTCTTCACACCGCCCTATACGTGGATCATGCTGGTTGTCGTCACCGTGTGGTGGTGCACCGGCGGCACCATGGTCATCTACCAGAGTGCCCTGGCCTCTGTGCCCCAGGATCAATACGAGGCCGCCGCTGTGGACGGTGCCAACGCCATTCAGCGTTTCCGCCACGTAACCCTGCCCAACATGCGCTATCCGCTGATGTATACATTGGTCACCTCTGTGGTGGCGCAGTTCAACATCTACGGTCAGCCTGATATTCTGGTGGGCTTCTCCAACGGCGAAGCCAACGCCGTGCTGCTTCAGTACATCTACGAGAACTCCGTGAAGAAGCAGGTGGCAGGCATGTCCTCCGCTATGGCTGTGATTCTGGGTCTGTGCATTATGGCCGTCACCTTTGTGCAGATGCGCCTGATGATCAGAAACAGCAAAGGCTGAAAGGAGGAGTCGACATGCTGAAGAATAAAACCGGAAAAATCGTTGCACTGACTTTTCTGATTCTGCTGGGCATCTGCTGGTTTGAGCCGATTCTCTGGCTGGTGACAAACTCCTTCAAGTTTGATGCTGACTTCATCACTTCTTTCGCCAACATTACCGGCCCGCTGGACTATCTGTCCCGCCTGCTTCCTAGGGAATGGACATTCAGCAACTACACAGAGCTGTTTGTCGGCGGTGAAAACGTCAACACCAATGCCAACATTACCGTCATGTTCGGTAACTCCTTCATCGTGTCCGTTACGGTCACGTTGGGCGTGATGTTCATCACCTCGCTGTCTGCCTACGCCTATGAGCGTCTGCGCTTCAAGGGCGGCGACAAGATCTTCTGGACGCTGATGTACGTCAGCATGTTCCCGAACGTGGTGGCCATTCTGCCCTTGTTCCGCATTGCCAACGCACTGGGCTGGGTGAACAACCTGAACGCCCTGATTTGGCCCAGTATGGCCGGCGTGTTCAACATTTTCCTCATCCGCAACTTCCTCAAGGGCGTCCCCAAGGAAATGGACGAAGCCGCCATTATTGACGGTGCAGGCAGCTTTCAGGTATACTCTCGGGTGATCCTGCCGTCCATCGCGCCGGTGATGATTGTGGTCGGTCTGTTCGCCTTCAACGGTGCCTGGAACGATTACCTGTGGCCGCTGATTGTGCTGACGGACGTCAACAACCAGACTCTGACGCCCGGTCTGCGCCTGCTGATGGGGCAATACGAACAGCGCTGGGCGCACATGATCGCATCCTGCTTGGTTTCCATGATTCCTCCCTTCCTGCTGTACCTGTTTGCGCAGAAGTATTTCCTGCAGGGCATTTCCGTGCAGGCAAGCGTGAAGGGATAAAGGGTTCGATCTAAAGTTGAAGGGCTTGCGAGCCCTCCAACGCCACCCGAGGATTTTCCCCTACTAAATTCGATATTTTATTCTGACAGGAGGTCTTTCTCATGGCCTATGCAATTCCCCGTCCCGAGCATCCCCGTCCCGATTTTCAGCGGGATACGTTTTTCAACCTGAACGGCACCTGGCAGTTTGCCTTTGACGATGCTGATCAGGGTATCGCCGGCAAGTGGTATGATCCTGCCCACAAGCTGGACAAGGAGATTCAGGTTCCCTTTGCTTATCAGACCAAGCTCAGCGGCCTGGGACCCACGGACGAGATTCATCCCTTCCTGTGGTATCGCCGTACCTTCACCGTGCCCCAGGAGATGCAGGGCAAGCGGATTCTACTCCGCTTCGGCGCTGTGGATTTCAAGGCGGATGTGTACGTCAACGGCCAGCATGCCGGTCAGCACGTGGGCGGCTATACGCCCTTTGCGCTGGACATCACGTCCCTGCTGACGGACGGTGAGAATGATCTGTGCGTCCGTGTAGAAGATCAGCCGGACTGCACCCAGCCCCGCGGCAAGCAGAACTGGTCCCGCGGCCTGATGGGCTGCTGGTACACCCCGGTCAGCGGCATCTGGCAGACCGTCTACCTGGAAGCAACAGGCGACGTTGCCATGACCCGCATTCATGTGACCCCCGATGTGGATCGGCACATGTTCACCGCGGAGATTGCCCTGGACAAGCCCGCCGAAGACGGCATGGAGCTGGAGCTGACGGTGTCCTTCAATGGCAAGAAGCATCGCTGCCTGCGCACCTGCATTCAGGATCGCACCACCCGCGTGCCTGTGGACATGATGATTCACGGCGAGATGAACTCCGTCTACACCTGGGAGCCCGATCATCCCAACCTGTATGATCTGCGCGTTCGTCTGCTGAAGGACGGCGAGGAACTGGACGCCGTATCCACCTACTTCGGCATGCGGAAGGTAGAAGTCTACGAGGGCAAGGTCTACCTGAACAATCATCCCGTGTATCAGCGGCTGATTCTGGATCAGGGCTACTGGCCGGACAGCCTCATTACCCCGCCCAGTGACGAAGCTCTGCAGGAAGATATCCGCTACACGAAGGAATTCGGCTACAACGGTGCCCGCAAGCATCAGAAGCTGGAAGATCCCCGCTACTACTACTGGGCTGACAAGATGGGCCTGCTGGTGTGGGGCGAGGTGCCCAGCGCCTACGACTTTGCAGATGACACGGTGCACAACCTGGCCAACACCCTGCTGGACTTTATCGACCGCGACTTCAACCACCCATGCATCATCACCTGGGTGCCGCTGAACGAGAGCTGGGGTGTGCCGCAGATCGTTGCAGACAAGAAACAGCTGTCCCTGGCACGGATGCTGTACCACCTGACCAAGGCGGCAGACGGCACGCGCCTGTGCTCCTCCAACGATGGCTGGGAGCAGGGTGAAACCGACATCTGCGCCCTGCACGACTACGTGGACACGAAGGCCGGCATGGCCAAGCACTTTGCTGACCGTAGTGCTGTGGAGACCCACACCTGCGACCTGCATCACTGCTACGCCAACGGCCAGAGTCACACCGGCAAGGAAGCCTTCATGGTCACCGAGTACGGCGGCATTGCCTTCACCAACATCGGACCGCAGGGCGACATGGGCGGCATGCAGACCTGGGGCTACCACGACAAGGTAACCAATGAGGAAGCCTTCTTTGAGCGCTTCAAGGATGTAACGGATGCCATCCGTGAGATTCCCTACTGCCAGGGCTATTGCTACACCCAGCTGACCGACGTTATGCAGGAAATCAACGGCCTGTTGACCCCCGACCGCAAGCCCAAGATGGACGTGAAACGGTTCAAGGAACTGAACGGCGCACCGGATGGGGTGTTGTACTAATCAATGGCAATTTGGGAGTCCACAATCAGCAATGGTTGTGGACTCCTTCTATTTATCTACGTTTTCTTGATTTGCTCCTTCCCCTTTCCCCAAAACTCGTGTATACTTATCTCAACAAACCTCGAGAACCGCAAACAGACCCGAAGGGGGCGCGACACATGCGACCGGAATGGGAAGACCGACTGAAGCACTGGCTGAACACCTTGAAGAAGGAATTTTACCAGCCCATGGGCGTCATTGAGCTGGAGGGATGCAGCACCTATGACCTGCTGTCCCCGGAGGAGGCGGAGACACTTTCTTTTGCCGCCATGCCGGAAGGCACGGCCTGGGGGCACACCTGGGAGTACGCCTGGTTCCGCGGGGATATTGCGCCCACGGAGGACATGCAGGGCAAGCAACTGGTCATGGATCTGCATGCCGGCGGCGAGGCAACGCTGTTCGTCAACGGCGAGGCATTCGGCACCCGCCGGGCGGAATGGGTGAAGGAACCCCATCATTACATCTGCGATCAGGTACTGACGCAATCCTTCACCCCCGGGCAGACCTTCCATCTGCTCATGGAAGCCTACGCCGGGCACGATTTCCCGCAGAGTGAGACGGGACTTCACTGTTCCACCGGCCCCATCCGTCCCGACGAGAACGACTATGCGCCGCGGGACGAGCAGGAAACGCGGCAGACCGTAGGCAGAAGTACCTGGGGCATCTGGCATGAAGAGGCCTACCAGCTGTGGATGGACGTCATGACGCTGAATCTGACCCGCCAGGCGGTGGACGAAACCTCCCTGCGCATGAGCCGCCTGGAGGAGGCGCTGGAGGCCTTCATGCTGGAGGTGGACTTTGAACAGCCTCGCGAAAAGCGTCTGCAGGATTACGTCCGCGTGCGGGAGATGCTGAAGCCTGCCCTCGCGGCGCGCAACGGTTCCACCATGCCCCGGTTTTCCGCCATCGGCAACGCGCACCTGGACGTGTGCTGGCTCTGGCCCTATCGGGAAACGGAGCGCAAAGTGGCGCGCACCTTTGCCCAGCAACTGCGCCTGATGGACATGTACCCTGACTATCAGTTTCTGCAGAGCACCCCTGAAACGTATCAGATTTGCAAAACACTCTACCCGGAGCTGTACGAGAAGATTAAGGAGAAAATCCGCCAGGGACAGTGGATTGCAGACGGCAGCATGTGGGTGGAGCCCGATACCAACATGACCTCCGGCGAGAGCCTGATCCGCCAGTTTCTGCACGGCAAGCGATTCTACAAAGAGGAATTCGGCATCGACTGCCAGACCCTGTGGCTCCCCGATACCTTCGGCTACAGCGCCGTGCTTCCCCAGATTTTGAAGGGATGCAACGTCCGCTATCTCACCACGCAGAAAATCTTCTGGACCTATAACGGTTCGGATCGCTTCCCCTACCACTATTTCACCTGGCAGGGCATGGACGGAAGCGAAATTACCTCCTTTCTGCACATGGACTACACCTCCCGCACGGATCCTGCCACGGTGGCGGGGCGCTGGCAAGATCGGGTGCAGAAACGGGATCTGGATCGGTTCCTGCTTCCCTTCGGCTACGGCGACGGCGGCGGCGGTCCTACCCGGGATGACATCGAGTACATCCGCCGCGAAGGCGACCTGGAAGGCGTGCCGCGGGTGACCATGGAAGCCCCGGAGAAGTTCTTCCACGACTATCTGGAAGAGGAAGGCGCCCCGAAAAACCGCTATGTAGGCGAATTGTATTTCCAGTGCCACCGCGGCACGTACACCGGCCAGGCCGCCATCAAGCGCGGCAACCGCAAGAGCGAGCTTGCCCTGCGGGAAGCGGAAATGTGGGCCGTGGCCGCCATGGAGAAGGCCGCCTATCCCCTGTCCCTGCTGGATCAATGCTGGAAATACGTTCTGCTCAATCAGTTCCACGACATCCTCCCCGGCAGTTCCATCGCCAGGGTTTACGATGAAGCCCGGGCCCTGTACGTGGAGATTCTCGCCCAGGCCCGCGCCATTGCGAAGGCCTCCTGCGCCGCCCTTACCGAGGGAGAAGGCGTGACCTACTTCAACAGCCTGAGCTGGGAAAGAAAGGCGCTGGTGGAGACGCCCCAGGGATTCGGCTTTGCGACTATCCCTGCCTGCGGCTGGACATCCGAAATTGACACCGACACCCCCGCCTTCCCCGTGACGCTGCAGCAGGAAGGCGACACCGTTACCATGGACAACGGCATCCTCTGCGTCACGCTGAACCGCCTGGGTGAGATCATCGACTGCCGGGATCAGGCAGGACATCGCCGCATCGGAAAAAAGGGCAATGTGCTCAAGATGTACAAGGATGTGCCGCGGCTCTTTGACGCCTGGGACATCGATAGCATGTACGATCAGCAACCCGTGGTGCTGGAAGGCGAATCTACCCTCCGTGTCCTCACCGATACGCCCTGGAAGGCCGTGGTGGAAGTCACCCGCATCCTGGATGCATCCACCTGGGTTCAGCAGATTTCCCTGGAAGCCGGCAGTGCACGGGTGGATTTTGCCACCAAGGTGGATTGGCAGGAGCGTCATCGCCTGCTGAAGGTGGGCTTTGAAACGGGCATCCATGCCGATGAGGCCATCAATGAAATTCAGTTCGGCTACGTGAAGCGTCCCACCCACCGGAGCCGCCCCTATGATGCCGACCGCTTTGAGGTGTGCAATCACCGCTACACGGCGCTGTGCGACGAAAACCGCGGTGCCGCCGTGCTCAATGACTGCAAGTACGGCGTCAGCATGCTGGGCGACGAAATCGCCCTGACCCTGCTCCGCGCCTCCACCAGCCCCGACCTGACGGCAGACCGCGGGGAGCATCGCTTCACCTACAGCTACTACGTATGGGACGGTCCCTTTGCAGACTGCGACGTGGTGCGCCAGGGCTACGAGCTGAACATCCCCGTGATGAAGGCTCAAGGGCACAAGGACACTGGCTCGCTCATGCACCTGGAGGGAGGCTCCAGCGTCATTATCGATACCGTCAAGGCCGCCGAGGACGGCTCCGGCGATGTGATCATCCGCCTGTATGAAAGCAAGCACGCCTCCTGCGACACCGTGCTGGCGCTGGATATCCCCGCTGAGGGCATCACCCTGTGCAACATGCTGGAGGAGCCCCTGGAGGAGCTCCCTGACGTGAACGGCCGCGTCGCCCTGACCTTCAGGCCGTTTGAGGTGAAAACGGTGAGGGTGAGGAAGTAAGCAAAACAGTATAAAGCAAAATCCCGACCTGCTATCAGATCGGGATTTTTGCTATGCGTTTTTCAGTCCTCAAACGGCATACTGGTTCTGTCTGCCTTCTGCAGCTCCTCATCCATGTCGGGGAGCTTGCCGTTTTCTGCGAGATACGCTTCGTCCTTCTGCTGCATCTGCAAGCGCTTGGTATGCACGTAGGCACGGTTGGAGGGCGTTGCCTTCTCCAGGGTCATGCTCATGATGCACTTGCCGCCGGGAGATGCCTGGAAGCGCATGCGGATCAGCAACGGCCCGTGATGGGGGCAGGTGCTCAGGCCGATGAACTTATCGGCCGTCTGGCGGACGTAGCCTTCCTCCTCCACCTTGGTCTTCTTGCCGCACACGGGGCAGCGGGGAGCAACGGCTTTCTCGCTGGCCAGGGCATCTGCCATGCTGTCGTAGCACTCACCCTTCAAGCGGGCGCGCTCTACCCGACCCTGGTGAATCAGGGAGCGGGGCTGCTGGGGATACTTCAGCACCGCGGTGGGGTCAGGCATCTTGGCAAACACCAAGGCCGTGTAGTAGGCATCATGGAGCGCATTGTGGAAGAAGCGGTTCTCATCCGGCTCAATCTCCAGCATCTCCATGGCGGCCTTCAAGCCCTTGCGCTCCTTGCACTTATACACATCGCTGAACAGGCGCTGAATGTCGCACAGCGGCGGCAAATCTAATTTGCAGTCGAAGAAATCCATGTTCTGCTTCAGCACGCTGACGTCGTCGCAACCCCAGGTCAGCAGAACGTAATCCTCGCCGCACCACTGCACGAACTGAGCCATGGCCTCCAGGAAGGTCGGCGCATCTGCCAGCTCCTCGGTGCCCAGATGGGTCATCCGCTTGATTCTGGGATGAATCTTCACGTAATACTGGGGATGAATCGGAATGGAGATGCTGTCCGACACCTGAAAGTGCTCATCGACCTTCACTGCGCCGATCTGAATCATCTCAAAGATCAGCCGATCGCCCACCTGACGGTAGGTCTGGCTCTGGTAGCTCATCGGCTGATTCCATTCCAGGTCAATAATAATGTAATGCACGAAACGAACACCTCATATCTTCAAGGATGATGATCCTTTACTGTGCGAAGGAAGCTTCTGCGGCGGCACGTCCGGCAGCGGCACCGGTGCTCCAGGCGATTTGCAGATTGTACCCGCCCGTGTGGGCATCCACATCCAGCAGTTCACCGGCGAAGTACAGACCCGCCACCAGCTTGCTTTCCATGGTAGACGGCGCCACTTCCCGCACGGAAACGCCGCCGCGGGTCACGATAGCTTCTGCCAAAGGGCGCGTCCCTGTAACGGAAATCAGCAGGCACTGCAGGGTGTGTACCAGCTTTTCCCGATCTTCCCTGGTGATCTGCCCGCAGACCGCGTTGCCGTCTACACCGGACAGGGCAGAAAATTCTTCTGCCAAACGTGCCGGCAGAAGCGACGGGAGCACATTGCGCAGTTGCTTGCGGTTCTGCTCCGCAAATTCCCGCTGAAGACGGGCGTCCAGCTGTTCGGCCGTCAAGGCAGGCTTCAGGTTCAGCTCCACCCGGGCATCCTTCATGTTTTCCGGCAGATGACAGCTCATCTCCAGCACCAGCGGGCCGGAAATGCCAAAGTGGGTGAACAGCATTTCGCCCTGCTCCTGATAGAGCTTTTTCTTGCCTGCATGCAGGGTCAGCGTTACGTTCTTCAGGCTCAATCCCTGCAGGCGGTGCGTCCATTCCGCGTCACTGGTCAGGGCAGAAAGCACCGGCATGGGCGGAAGTACGGTATGTCCAAGCTTTTCTGCCAGACGGTAGCCGTCTCCGTCAGAGCCCGTTACAGGATAGCTCTGTCCCCCTGTGGCAAGAATCACCGCAGAGGCAGACAGGGTCTCGCCGCTTTCGGTGAGGACGCCCTGCACCCGTCCGTCCGTTACCAGGATGTCCTTCACGCGGGTGTTCAGGCGAATCTTCACGCCTGCCTGCTGCATGAGGCGGGTCAGGGTACGGGTCACGTCGCTGGCCTTCTCCGTTTGCGGGAAGACTCTGCGTCCCCGCTGGACGGTCACCGGGCAGCCGCCTTCTTCCAGCAGGGTCATCATGTCCTGGGGAGCAAAGGCATTCAGGGCGCTGTAGAGGAAGCGGGGATTGTGCGCCACCTGCTGCATGAACTCATCCTGCGTGCAGTCGTTGGTCACGTTGCAGCGGCCTTTGCCGGTGATGTACACCTTCTTGCCAAGCTTCTCATTGCGCTCCAGCAGGGTTACGCTGCCGCCGCTCAAGGCGCACTGCAGGGAAGCCATCATGCCCGCCGCGCCGCCGCCAATGACGATTACTTCACTCATGCTGACCTTCCTCTTCCAGATAGATCGAATAGGTATCCCAGATGCCCTCCAGCTGGTGGAAATGCTGGCTCAGCTCTTCCTTTCGGTGCAAGCCCAGTGCCACCAGCAATGCATTGATCACGCTAAGGGGTGCCGCCAGAGAGTCGACAAAGGAGGCCATGTCCGTACGCGCCGTCAGGCACGCATCGGCGATGTCATTCAGTGGAGACATGGGGCCGTCCGTCAGGGCAACCACCTGGGCGTTATGCTTCTTTGCAAAGCGCATGGCTTCCAGGGTTCGGGTTGAATAGCGGGGGAAGCTGATGCCGATCAGCACGTCCGTCGACTCAATGCGGGCAATTTCCTCATAAACATCTGCCACAGAGGAAGCCACCAGATGCACGGAATCGAAGATATAATTGAGATAGTAGCTCATGAACTGCGCCAAAGGAGCCGCCGAACGCATGCCCATGACGTAGATATGCTTGGCATTCAAGAGGCGGTTCACCACATCCTGAAAGACCTTCTGATCCGTTTCTTCCAGCGTTTCCCGCAGGTTCTGGATATCGCTCTTCAGCACCGTGCTCAGCGCCGCATCGGGATGAATGTCCGTTGCCATTTCAAAGCGCTGATTCGCCGTCAGCCGGTGACTGACAAGCTCCTGCAGGGCGCGCTGCAGCTGCGGATATCCTTCATAGCCCAGCGCGGAGGCGAAGCGCACCACCGTGGATTCACTGACGCCAACGCTTTCACCCAAGCGGCTGGCTGTCATAAACACAGCCTTATCATAATGATCCACAATATATTGTGCGATGCGGCGGTGACCCTTGCTCAGGCGCTTGCCGGAGTGGTTCAGCCGATCGATAACATCCTGCATATCCTGCATGACAGAAGTCCTTTCTCCCGAGAGGTCAAGATGGTATGATTCCACCAAAGGAGCATCGTCAAAAAGCGATGCGCAAACCAAGGCATCAACAAAGTGGCAAAGCCACTTTGTCGAGTTTTGCACTCTCTCACTAGTCGAACGGCAAGCCGTTCTCCCGGCCGTTCGTTCGTGTAAGGAAGCAATTCTTCGGATTGCTTCGGCTTTCACCGCACATGTCGCTGAAAGCCGATCTAGAGTTGAAGGGCTTGCGAGCCCTCCAACGCCACCTATGGTTTGTTAATATTCTGAATGCGCAAACCTTAACAATTATAAAGGAAGATCTCCCGATTTGCAAGCTCTGAAACAAAAATTGCAAAATTTCATGCAAAAATGCAGGGACGATGTGCTGAAACGAAATCGCCCCCTGCAGGCATTTCCTCCTGCAGGGGGTGAGCAGCTCTTTGGGGATTACTTGTTATCTGCCGTTACAGCCTGTGCTGCGGTACGGCCGGACACGTAGATCTCAACGATGGCGTTGCCGCCCAGGCGGTTGCCGCCGTGGATGCCGCCGGTCACCTCGCCGGCTGCATACAGGCCGGAGATGATGGTGCCGTTGGTATCCAGCACGTGACGCTCGGTATCAACCTTCAGGCCGCCCATGGTGTGGTGGGTAGAAGGAGCCAGCAGACGAATGCGCAGCTCCACACCGTCCAGGGTGTAGGTGTCGGCCAGATACTTGCCGTTTTCGTCCTTCTCAGCGGAGCCGATCAGGGCGTTGGGGTTGGTCTTCTTCACGTCCTCGGGCTGTTCGCCGGCCATGACGGCCTTGTCGTAGCTCTCGATGGTAGCGCGGACAGTCTCAGCGTCGGTGGGCAGGCCCAGGGAGGTGAACAGCTCAGCCAGTTCGTCCACCGTGCGGACGTACTGACGCCATTCCACATCCTCATCGCCGTACAGGTACGGGCCGGGGATCTTGGAGGAGGCGTTGGCGATTTCGATGAACACGCCCTTGGTGCCGTTGTGCTCGATGCCGTTGCGGAACTCAGCCAGGCTCAGCACGTCACGCTCGGAGGTTTCATCAACGAAACGCTTGCCGGTGGTGGGGTTGATGTAGATGGCATAGTTGCCGCCGCCGAAGGCCAGGTTGCCGTTGTCAACCCAGCTGATGGGCATCATCTGGGTGTAGCCCATACCGGTCACGTCAGCACCCACAGCCTGTGCCATGGTGATGCCGTCGCCCTGCAGGGAGGAACGGTTGGTGGTCTTGGTGTTGGTGGAAACATAGTCGGTAGACCAGTAAACGTTGGTGTCAACCACCATTTCCAGGTTGGCAGCATAGCCGCCGGTGGCCAGGATCACGCCCTTGGTGGCATGAGCGGTCACTTCGGTGCCGTCGTACTGGGTGGCCTTCACGCCGGTGACCTTGCCGTCTTCATAGATCAGCTCATTGGCAGTGGTGCGCAGCATGATCTGGTTGGAAGCGGCGGTTTCAGAGGTGTTCAGCAGGGTGTTCATGGGAGCCTTGAAGTACGTGCCCCAACGGCCGGCGTAATCCACACCGTCGATGGTAGCGCCCACGAATTCGTTTTCACGATACCACAGAGCACCGATCAGGGTGGGCTGGGTGTCTTCCACGAAGGTAGAGCCCTGAGCTTCCAGCCACTGCTTCAGCTCCTGGCCGCCCTGGATGAACTGGTTCACCAGATCGTAGTCGCCGTAGATCCAGCTGCTCATGTCAGCAGAAGGACGCAGGCCGCCGTAGTAGGTCTGGAAGATGTGCAGGTTCACGGTGGAGAACAGGGTCAGCTCGCCGGCGCCTGCATCAATCTTGGGCTGTGCCCAATCCAGGTAAGCCTGGATCTCAGCCTTCAGAGCCTGCAGGGTGGGCAGATACTCAGCATGCACGCCGTGCTTGCTCAGCTCTTCAATGTCACCGGCCACAAACTCGTGATCCTTGTAGTAGTCCTCATCGAAGGGCTCTTCGCTCCAGTTCAGGATGGTCTTGAGCTCATCGATGGTGGCGATGCTTTCCACAACCTTGTTGTAGGTGTTTCCGTCATAACCGACGCCCGTGGTGGCATCAGGATCCTCAGGATCCCACACCAGGTAGGGCATGACGCTCTGATACTGACCGCCGGAAACCAGCGTGTTGCCGCCGACTTCAGCGTTCTTCTCAATGACCAGAACGGTGTTGCCGTCCTGAGCGGCCTGAGCAGCAGCGGCCATACCGGCGCCGCCGGCACCAACCACCACCACGTCATAGGTCACGTCCATCGCTTCGCCTGCTTCATAGGCAAAGGGGATGGCGCCCTTGGTCAGGGCAGCCGTGTCGCAGCCGGCCTTTTCGGCGGCATCGTTCACGGCGTTCAGCACAGCACGGCTGGTGAAGGTAGCACCGGACACCACATCCACGCCGGTAGAGGTGAAGGCCTTGATGTTCTCGAACATCGGCTCAAAGGCCACGTCACCCACGTGCTCGGTTTCCTTGCTGGACACCACTTCGA
>CAVBFK010000171.1:0-2122 GCA_963594395.1 Lachnospiraceae bacterium | reverse complement strand
TTTCAGTTTCCGCTGGGACCGCCGCCGCCCGGGCCGCCGCCATTACCGCCGCCGTGGCCGCCGCCATTGCTGTCGCCGTTGCTGGGGCTAAAGTCGGAATTGCTGAAGTCCATGTTGCCGCCGCCACCGCCGCCCATTTGAGGCGTGAACTGACTGCCGCCGAACAGGCCGCTCAGCATACTGCTAAGGCCGCTGGTGGTCGTCGTGGTTTCTGCCACAGCGTACACGGTGTCGCCATCGCTGACGCCGCTCTTAATTTCCACGTACTTGCCGTTGCTGACGCCGACTTCCACGTCCACCGTGGTCATTTCGCCGTCTTCACTCTTCATGTACACATAGGCGCTGTTGGATGCGGTGAAGCTCAGGGCATCTTCCTTCAGAATGACGACATTCTCCGCCGCTTCCTTCGGAATGGACACCGTCACCTGCATGCCGGGGTAGATGCCGTCTTCATTGACATCCACATAAGCCACAGCGGTGTAATAAGCCACATTGCCGGAGGATGCGGAAATGTAGTTGATGGAGGAAATCGTGGACTCGAAGGTCTTTTCGGTAGCCGTAGCCGTCACGGTGCAGGCCGTGCCAACGCTGACATCTGCAATGTCGTATTCATCCACGCGCATGCTGACCTTCATGTGAGAGAAGTCTGCAATCTGCACCAGGCTGGTGCCGGAAGACACTTCGTCATCCGCTGCAACGTACACCTGGTTCACCTTGCCGTCAAAATCAGCGGTGAGGGTGGTGCCGTCTGCCAGACGCATCAGCTTGGCGCCCTTGGTGACAGTATCGCCTTCTGCCACGTAGACGGTGCGCACCGTGGTGTCAGAAGAAGCAGAGTACGTCTTGCTGTCTACCAGTGTCAAACTGCCGCTGAAGCTCAGCGTGTTGGAAATACTGCCAATGGTAGCGGTATAGGTATCATAGGTGACGGTATATTCAGTGCGAAGCCGATCCACTGCATACCAGCCGCCCAAGCCCAAAATGGCTAGGATCAACAGCGTGATGATGATTCTGCGCAACACGCGCTTCCAGCGTTTGCCGGCTTTCTTTTTCTTTGGCTGTTCGTTCATGACGGTTCATCGCTCCTCGTTTCATAGTCTTTGAGGGGTCTTCCCTCGATTGCAATTTCATGATACCTGCCGAATGGGTGCATTGTGTGGTGAAATAACTGCACAAGGGGTGAAAAGTTTTTGACGGTTATGTGAACATGAGGGATTCGCCAAAGTGGCGGGGTCTTTTATGAAACCACCATGAACAGAATTGCCCCACATTCCTTCATATGCTCTGTTTGTACACCTTGCGCAAACCTTTTCATGACGGTATAATAGACAGGCAGACCGAGTCTGCTAAATTGAAGTAGGATGGATCAATCGATGAAACAGAATGTCCGCCGTCACCCGCTGTGGTGGCTGCTTCCGCTGGGATTAGCCGCTCCCTTTGTGATTGCTGTCGTTTGGGTACTGTCTGCCTACGGCACCAAGGTGATGGATCTGCTCAATATTGCGCTGAAAATGGTGGTGATTCCATGAGCAAGAGAATTTCCGGTATGCCCGGTGCTTTCGCCCACGTAGTTTCCGCCGTGCTGGCACTGCTGATGACGCTGTGCCTGCTGCTCTCCGGATGCACTGTGCTGTTGAGCAATCTGCTCAACAACACCTCTCTGCATGAGAGTGTCGCCTTGTCTGACGAAGTGCTTTCCGCTCAAAAAGAGAAGATCTTCGCCGAGGTCGATGCCCTGGCTGAGAAGTATTCCTTCAACAAAGAAACGGTCACGGTCTTCCTGACCGATGATGCCATCAAGAGCTACAATCAGGAGGTCATTGCCTGGTGGACGAGTCTGCTGGGCACGGCACCTTCTCTGAATGCGCCCACCTGGCCTACCACAGACATGATCGAGGCCATTATGGCGGATGAGCAGTTCAAGGAGAACACCTCCACCGGCCGCCGCCGTGCCATTGCCCGCGACGAGATTGCCGCTGTCATCGCCGAAACGGTGCAGGAGGCTGTGCTTCCCATGCGCAGTGCCCTGATCTCCCTGGGCATGTCCATGGTGCTGCAGAAGGTCAGCGTGACCAAGTACACCTCTGTCATTCCGCATCTGCCGTGGATTCTGCTGGGTGCA
>CAVBFK010000170.1:0-3380 GCA_963594395.1 Lachnospiraceae bacterium | reverse complement strand
CTCAACCGAAACGAGCGGCGTTTTCGCCGCGACGATTGAGGTTGCGGAACGACCGGAAAGCCCCTGGAAGATGGAGCGTATACTGTTGGCTCCATACGACAAGTTTTCTTCTTAGCAAGGAAATTTTCTCGAAGATCCAAGGGGGCTTTGCGGTCGCCCCCTTGACCCCTTCGCAGTCCTCTTTCTTTGAGGGGGACTGTTCTGCATCTTTTAAGTTTCAATGCAAGTCAACTCAAAGAGGAAAGACCGCCCGAAGGGTCCAGGGGCGACCGGAAAGCCCCTGGAAGATGGAGCTTGGCTCGCTTTTTCTATGCGACAAGGTTTTCTGCCCTTAGGCTTTTTCCCTCATTCCGACATTCTGCTCATTAGCATCTGCCCATTTTCCTTGAGCCATTGATGGCATTTCCAATAATCCGGAAACACCCGCAATACCTCTGCATAGAATCGGTCAGAATGATTCATCTCTTTGCGATGGCACAGCTCATGCACCACAATGCTGTCAAGCACTTCAGGAGGGGCAAGCATCAGCAGGCAGTTGAAGTTCAGGTTACCCTTGCTGCTGCAGCTGCCCCACTTGGTGCGCTGATTGCGAATGGTGATGCGCCCGTAGGTCACGCCGACCAGCGGCGCGTAATGCTGTACCCGCGCCGGAATCACCTGTGCCGCCTTCTCAGCCAGTTCCTGCAGTTCATCACGGGTTAGCTTCTGCACCCCTGCCATCGCCTTCTGCCGCTGCTGTGCCAAGGCCAGATGCTTCTGAATCCACGCCTGATTGCGGAGGAGGAACGCGTTGATTTCCGCTTTCGTGGCTTTCACGGGGGCGCGGACAATCAGCCGATCTCCTTTGATTTCAACGGCCAGCGTCTTGCGCTGACTGCGGATCAACTCAAACTCCATGGCGTCACCTCCATTCATCTGTAAACAAAAAAATTCGCGAAGCTATCAGCCTCGCGAACCATGTACACCATTAGGGACTCGAACCCTAGACACCCTGATTAAGAGGCTACCTTTATTAGGTTCTTCAAAGTCTTGTGTCATAAGGCTTTCACGGATTTTTCTAGGCCGTTTGAATCCATGTTTGAATCCTTCTCAACGTTTTCCACAAGGTTTTCCACAAGCTTGACCATGGCTTCTGTGGATTTCTGGACGCGGATGCTGGACAGGTGATCGTAGATTTTCATGATCATGGTGGCGTCCGCGTGCCCCATCCATTTTTGCGCGGTCTTCATGTCCACGCCGGAATCAAAGAGCATAACGCAGTAGGTGTGCCGGAAATCATGCATGCGGATGTTGATGCTCTGCCATGGGGGCAACGTTCCGCCCTGGGCAATGATAGCCTTGTGCTCTTTCGTCTGGCCGTACCAACGTTTCTGTGATACACCGTTCAATTCACACTCCATCATGCGGATGAAAGATGCATACTGCTTTTTGCAGATGGTCTCTGTGGCATATTTCGTGTGCGTGCCGGGAAGCAAAAGGCCGTGTTTATTCGCGAGGAAGTGTTCCAGGGGTGGAAGCAGAGGAATGTCTCGCTGGGCATTGTAGGTCTTTCCGCGGGTCAAGACAGGCCTGTTTCCTTCAAAGGAGATTGCGCCGCGCACGTGGATGACCTTTGCTTGAAAATCAATATGCTTGTCGATGTCCAGGGCAAGGGCTTCTCCGCGTCTGAGGCCGGCAAAAAGCATCGTCATGGCCATCGCCCCAAAAGGGTGTTTGGGTGCAGCGGCCATCACCCTCTGAATTTCTTCTTTCGTCAATTCCCGATGAGTGCCGCTCTTGCCTCTGGGCGGCTTCAATTCCCCGGCCGGATCGCGGACGCAGGCGCCGTCTGCAAAGGCGCAAGCGCAGATCCGGCGCAGGGTCATGCTGTATTTCTTCAGATAACTATCTGAGTAGCCTGCCACATGATTGTAGGCGGCGCGGATGTCTGTCTGCGTCAGATCCCGCATTTTGATCGGTCCGAGGATCTCGCACATCTTTTCGATTTTGGCGGCGTAGTCATTATAGGTTTTCAATGTGCAGGATGTGCGGTAAACAGGGAGCCACTGCATGGCGTATTCGGCAAAGGTCAACCCGGCATTCTTTCGCTGGATGCCCTGTGCCTCTTCGATTTTATAGGCTTCCCGCTTCTGCAAGGCCTCTCCCGCCGTGTCGCCGTAGAATTGGAGGCCTTTATATTTACAGCAATAGCGGCCGTCTTTGCGCTGTTTCAGGCTCTGTTTCGGCATGGCTGCGGCCTTCTTTCGGATAGATTAGACTTTTCTCCAACAAAGCAAGTACAGAAATGAGAAGAATGTAGGAATCAAGAAATATATGAAGATATTCTTGTCCGCCTCAATCTGCAATAATTCTGGCAACTTATCACGCACAAAAACGCAGAGCAAGGCAAAAAAGAACAGATGCAGGATGCACCGAGGAATGGAGAATTTTCGTTCCGGCACTTGCCGCAAGAAAGGCATGCTTTCAAGGTCGCTTTTTTTCATCAGCGGCATGCCGTCGCTGTCCCGATAGGTGCCCTTAATAATCTTTCCAAGATCAGTAATCCAGCCGATGAAGAATAGACCACAGGTCAATGTATAAAGCAAGCCTGTCCAATACTTGCCTGTATAGTAGCGATGCGCGCCAAAGATTCCAAAGATGGACACGCATAAAGCAAGCACACGGTATTTCTCATGCCAGTGCTTATCTTTCATGCGTTCGACAACTTCAGGCTGAATATAGCCGGCTTCACAGTTAAATCCGCCTTCTGCACTGTAGGTGCCAATCGCCCCACGGCGCCGGGTGGATGGCGTTCTTTCTTTTTGCGGTGAAAGGTTCTGAGTGTAGCTGATGCCGGTGCCAGGGATTCCAAAGGTGGCCTTTGTGCCCCTGCTGCTGAAATTGACTGTGTGGCCAGGCCCGCCAACAGATGTGCTGATACCGCTCTTGCTCAGGTTGAGTTTTAAGCCGGGCAGAATTTTGATGCTTTTGCGAAAGCGCAATCCCATGGGTTCCCTCCTTATGGCGTCCATGTTGATTCTAACGGCCATGGATGGCGGGTCTTTGGTGCTGATGGTGTTTCCTCTCTTCATTTGCCGGTTGACTAAAAAAGCCCCTGCGGCATACCGTAAAGGCAACGGTGAACCCCGGAGCTCCAACCTATGACAACGATGAAGGGAGAACGCATGCAATGAAAAAGACTGCTGACTTGACCGTGACCATCCGCTACAATCCAGAGACCGATCAGATTGATGTTACTTTCCCTGCGGGTCTTTCGCCAGCTCTTCTGCCACTACTTTGCGAATGTATTCGCGTAGTAGCGCCGTCTCTAGCCCATCCCGAAAAGGAGCCGCATCTAAACTGACGGTCACCGTTTTCTTCCCGGTCTCTTCGGAGGCCGG
>CAVBFK010000169.1:0-6662 GCA_963594395.1 Lachnospiraceae bacterium | reverse complement strand
CACCAGGCCAGGGACACGTTCAGAGAATCGCGCCAGTCAAAGGTCATGGTGAAGTAGCCGTTCTTCTGTGCCTCGGCGTACAGCTCGACGGTGAGCATGTTGCTCAGGTCAGGAGCGCCGGCCCAGGTCACCAGAGACTTGAAGGTGTCGCTTTCGCGAGCGGCGCACAGCAGAGCGTCGGTGCCGCCCTGGCTCCAACCCATCACACCGATCTTGTCAGCATCGATGTTTTCCAGGCTCTGCATGTACTTTGCAGCGGCCAGAGCATCGCTGACAGCGGTCTCGAAGGTGTAGCCGGTGTAATCAGCGGTGGAATCGCCGCTGCCCATGAAGTCAATACGGATGGTGGCAATGCCGTAGGTCTCAGCCAGCACGGGAGCGGCCATCTTGTAGCCGTTGCCTGCTTCGTCGCGGTTGGAACCGGTGCCGTGGAGCATCACCACAGCGGGGAAGGTGCCTTCGCCGGTGGGCATGCAGATGGTGGCAGGAACCTCGTGGTCACCATTGGGGATGGAAACAACCGTCTCAGTGTAGCCTGCATCCTCTGCCATAGCAGGGACGATGGCCAGGCACAGCACCAGAGCCAGTGCCAGAACAAAGAACTTCTTCATACCTGTTTCTCCTTTCGCTTGCGGAACAATAGAAACGATAGCAGTGAAACCGACGATCATTATAGAACTATAAAGAACGAAAGTCAAGGTGTAAAAGCGAACGGAATGAATAAAAAGAGTGAAAATGTACGTGAAAGCAAAAATTCTCCGCCCGATTGCTCAGGCGGAGATCATTTTCTCTTCAGTTTTTACTTGACTTCGTTCACCAGTTCCACAGCGGCTTCGTGCACCTTCTGGGCGGCGTCCATGCTCAGCTTGGTAGCGGCAGCAGCGGCATCCTCGGTGGTCGCGGCGGCGGCAACGTCGGTCTTCATCTGCTCGTACACGGCATAGCAGTCGCTCTGCAGTTCGGCCAGCTTAGTGTCGATGGCGGTCTTCTGCTCGTCGGTCAGGTTGCCGTACTCGTACAGGTTGGACAGGGCATCGAAGGTCCAGTAGTAGGAGTCAGCCCAGTTGGAAGGAAGCACCTTGTAGCCTTCCACGGCAACCCGCTCGCCGGCTTCGTTCCGCTGATAGGTGGTGGTGGCGTAGTAGAGACCCTCGGTAGGCTCTTCGGTCACGAACTCAGCCTTGGCGGTGCTCAGCTGATAGGCGGCATAGGTGTCAGTGGTCAGCATGGGATAGTAAGGCACGAACACGTTGATGGCGGCGTCGTCCACAGCGATCCATTCCACGGTGTCGGTGATGCTGTCTTCCGCAGAGATCTGGAAGATGTGGGTTTCCAGGTTCCGGGTAGAACCGATGCCGTTGATGTGGTAGTAGCCCACCACGTCTTCCACGGTCCAGGCGTGATCCAGCGTGATGTTGGAGTAGAAGGCCACAATCTCGCCGGCTTCGTTCACGTTGGAGATGGTGTAGTCAGCGGCCGCAGGCTCTTCCTTGGCATTGGCTTCACCGAAGTAAGCCAGGGCACTTACCATACGGGAACCGGCGGTCTGGTCGGCGTTGTAGGAAGCAACATAGTCAATGGTGTTGGCATCCTTGTCGCCCACATAGGTGCCGGCCTTTTCAGCCACAGCGATCAGGTCAGCGGAGGCAATCACGTTCTCCGTGTCGTCCAGGTCGATGAGACCAATAACGGACATGTTGGGCTGGGCGAATGCCAGGGAGCTGCTCAGCTTCACAGCCACGTACTGGGTGCCGGTGGCATTCTCAATGTACCAGGTTTCCTTGTCATCTGCAATGAAGACGCCGGAGCCGCCTGCGCAGCCGGCCGTGTCGTAAATGCTCAGCAGGAGCTCCACGCCTTCCTTGGCGGAAGCGGCTTCGCTCAGCACCACGGTGGTGATTTCTGCTTCTTCAATGCCCTCATCCTTGTAAGGATCGGCATCGTACATCACATCGGAGCAGCCGATGGTTTCCGTAGCGGAAATGGTAACGCCCATCTCATTGGTGCCGCCGGACTGGTAAGGCGTGTGGGTGTGGGTGCCGCCGCAGTCGGGGCAAACGCCGTCAGCGCCGTCGCCGTTATCATCCTGGAAAGCGGTGTAACTGTAGCTGTCCTTGGTGAAGGTATAGGTGAAGCCGTAGCAGCCGTTATACACTTCTCCGGCCTTATGCACGCCGGCAGGGATGGCGAAGTACATCTTGTTGTAGCTGTTGGAGATGTCCTCGGAGCGGGCGAACATCGTGGTGCCGTCAGATGTCAGATCAGAGCCGACATAAACAGCCGTGCAAGCGGAAGCGCTCACAGAAGCCATGCACAGAACAGAAGCCAGCACCGTTGCCAGTACCTTTTTACCAGAGAAGTGGAACATGAGAAGCACCGTCCTTTCCTTCGTTACGATGGTCATTATACTGCATAAATATTCGCTTGTCAAGCGCAAAATCAAATATTTATGCATTTTCTTTCGTCTATTCTTCATTTGGCGTTTCCTTTATGCGAAAAAAAACGTTGTCAAGCCGTCTGACGGGCAGTTTTCGGCTGGACGTACCTTCCTTCTGTGTGTTATAATCATTAGGTTCAGGTTTGATCATCGCAGGAGGAAATATGCGACTCAAGAAACTGGAATTATACGGTTTCAAGTCCTTCGCGCAAAGGACGGAAATCGTTTTTAATGAGGGCATCACCGGCATCGTCGGCCCCAACGGCTCCGGCAAGAGCAACATTGGCGACGCCGTGCGCTGGGTGCTGGGTGAGCAGAGCGCGAAAACGCTCCGCGGCGCCAGCATGTCGGATGTCATTTTCAACGGCACGCAGAAGCGGAAGCCTCTGAGCTACTGCGAAGTGTCGCTGGTCTTTGAAAATGAAGATCGTGCCCTGCCCATGGACTTTGCGGAAATCATGGTTACCCGCCGTGTCTACCGCAATGGTGAAAGTGAATATTATCTCAATCGTGCGGCCTGCCGCCTGAAGGACGTGGTGGATCTCTTCCGCGATACAGGTATCGGCAAGGAAGGCTACTCCATCATCGGTCAGGGCCGCATTGATGAGATTCTGTCCCGCCGCGGTGAAGATCGCCGCCAGATTTTCGAGGAAGCGGCCGGCATTGTGAAGTTCAAGGCGCGGAAAGAAGAAGCGGACAAGAAGCTTCAGCGGACGCTGGAAAATGCCGACCGTGTGGACGATATTCTGGAGGAATTAACCCGCCAGCTGGGTCCCCTGGAAGAGCAGGCCAAGGCGGCACGCCAGTACATCGAGCTGTCCGGCGAATTGAAGGTGCTGGACATGAATCTGTTCCTTGTCCGCTCGGATAAGGCGCAGGAACGTCTGGCCGAATTGGATGCAGAACTGATGAACATCCGCACCGTCCTCCAGGATACCGAAACAGCCCTGGCAGAAAAGACATCCCGCCGGGATACCATCCAATCGGACATCGCCCAGCTGGAAGAAAAACTCACCGGTGCCCACGACGCCTTGCTTGCCTGCACCGAGCAGGTGCACGAGGCGCAGAATACCCTGACTGCCTTGACAGCGGCGCGGGAAGCCCGGCAGGAAAACCGCGAGCGCATGACCCAGGAGCAGAGTGAAGGCGAAGATCATCTGATTGAGTTGCAGAAGCTTCTGTCCAAGAGTCAGGATGAAACCTCCACCCAGGATACCTTGGTTGCCGACGCTGAGCAGGTGCTGGCCAAGGCCAAGGAAGACGCAGACAAAGCCGATGCGGCATCTGCCGAGGCGGAAAAGGCACTGGAAGATCACAAGCAGGCTCTCATGCAGGCCATGAACCGCCTGTCCGCCGTGCAGAACGACCAGACCCGTCTGAAAACCATGCGTTCTCAGATGGAGGAACGTCTGGCAGAGATCAATGCCTCGGGCGATGAAATGACCGCCAAGGAAGCTCAGCTGAAAGAAGAAAGCGAAAAGGCCGCCGAGCGTGTCCGCCACGAGGAAGAGATGCAGAAGCAATTGGCCGACGTCCTGCGGCAAAAGCAAGCCGCTTTCCGGGAGCAGGATGCCAAGGTCATTGAACTGCGCACCCAGGCAGACCAGCAGTCTTCTGCCCTGCAGAATGCTCAGAGCCGTCACAAACTGCTGAACGAAATGACCCGCGAGATGGAGGGCTACAACCAGTCCGTCCGTCGGGCGGTGCAGTATGCCAATCAGCGCAACATGACCGGCGTAAAGGGCGTGCTGACGCAGTTGATTTCTGTGCCGCAGAAATACGAAACCGCCATCGACATGGCGCTAGGCGCCGCCCAGCAGAACATTGTCACTGATAATGAAGAAACCGCCAAGGCACTGATTGATTTCCTGCGTCAGAACCGCTTCGGCCGTGCCACGTTCCTCCCCATGTCCGCTGTTCGCTCTAAGCTATTGACCGATCGGGAACGTCAGGCGCTTCATCTGCCCGGATGCCTAGGTGTGGCCAGCGAGTTGGTCAGTTGTGCACCGGAATACCGGGGCATTGTGGAAAACCTGCTGGGGCGCACCGTCATTGCCGAGGATCTGGACAAAGGCATTGCCATCATGCGTGCCGGCGGCCACTCCTTCCGCCTGGTAACGCTGGTGGGCGACGTGATGCACTCCGGCGGTTCCATGACGGGCGGTTCCACCCAGTCCCGCGCCGTGAACCTGCTGGGACGGGAACGTGAGCTGAAAGAGCTGACGGAAACCATCAATCTGGGCAAAACCCGTTTGGAGCGGGTACGCAACGAACTGCAGCAGGCTCAGGCGCAGAAGGAAACCCTCCGCCATGACGGCGAGAATGCCCTGAATGAACTGCATCAGCAGGAGATTGCCGTTGCCCGCGAGCACGAACGTGCCGACAATGCGGCCTCCGAGCTGGCCTCCCACCGCACCCGCATGGAAGAAACCGCACAGGCCGGCGTCCAGCTCCGTGAATCCATGGAGCAGATCGACCAGCAGTTGCAGGACATCACCCGTCAAAACGGCGATGTGGAAATGGATCAGGCCTCCATGGAGGAGAAAACGGCGCATCTGCAGCAGGCGCTGGCCGATGCCCGCGATGCCGCCACCAAGGCCAATGACAACCTGATGGTTCGCACCCTCCAGCTTTCCGATTTGAAGCATGAGTTGGATACATTGCAGAAGGATTCCAGCCGCTTCGAGCAGGATTATGCACAGGCCATGCAGGATCAGGAAAAGCGTGCCCAACAGCTGCGAGATATGGAAGATCAGGATCGCCGGGACGCGTCTTCCGCGGCAGATGCCTCTGCCCAGGTGGAACTGCGCAAATTGGATCAGAAGCGGCAGGAGCAGATCATTTCCGCTTTGGAAGAGAAGCGCAACGCCGCCCAGGCCAGCCTGAAGGATGCCTTGACGGACATGGAAAATCTGCACGAGGCCTTCACCCGCGACAGCGACCGCGTGCACCGTACCGAGCTGAGCCGTTCCAAGGTGGAAAGTGACCTGAAGCAACTGCAGGACCGCATCTGGAACACGTACGAAGTCACCTACGCCGGCGCGGAGGAATTCCGCCAGACCGAGGGCTTTGATGCTGCCAGCGCCGACCGCCGCGCGGCACAGTTGTCCAGCCAGATCCGTGCCCTGGGTCCCGTGAACGTCAATGCAGTGGATGAATATGCAGACTCGAAGGCGCGCTTCGATGACCTGACCGCCCAGCAGCAAGACCTGAAGCAGGCAGAAAAGGATCTGCAGGAACTGATCGAGCGCCTGATTGAGCAGATGAAGACCACCTTCGTGACCAACTTCACCAAGCTGCAGGGCTATTTCTCCGAGACCTTTGTCCGCCTCTTCGGCGGCGGCCATGCAGAGCTGTCGCTGATGGATCCCGACGATCCGCTGAACTGCGGCATTGAGGTCAACGCCCAGCCCCCGGGAAAGAAACTACAGCTTCTGTCCCTGCTCTCCGGCGGCGAGCGTGCCCTGACGGCCATCGCCATCCTCTTTGCCATGCTGAAGCTGAAGCCTACGCCCTTCTGCATTCTGGACGAGATTGAGGCCGCCCTGGACGACGCCAACATCGGCTACTTTGCCGATTACCTCGTGGAGTACAGCAAGAGCACCCAGTTCGTTGTGGTCAGCCACCGTAAGGGCACCATGGAGCGGTGCAACACCCTCTACGGCGTGGCCATGGAGGAGCAGGGCGTGAGTAAGATGGTGTCGGTCAGCTTGCAGGATTATGAGGAATAAGAAAATCGTCAAAGGCTGTGAGAGTTTTTCTTTCACAGCTTTTGCATTTTCCACCGACTCTGCTCATCTTCTTGACATCCCTCCTTTGAAATGCTACCATAACCACCGAACCCAATCACAGGAGGAATTCCATGACCTGCACAGTCGGCGAAATGGCACAGCGGATGGATCTTTCCACGTCCACCCTGCGGTATTATGAAAAGGAAGGTCTGCTTCCCGTGGTGGATCGCACCGGCGGCGGCCAGCGGCTGTACCGGGACGAGGATGAGCAGCGCCTTCGGATCATCGCCTGCCTGAAGAAGACGGGAATGTCCATCAAGGATATCCGCAACTTTATGGATTGGTGCGCCCAGGGCGATGCAACCATCTCCCAGCGAAAGCAGCTGATGGAGCAGCAGCGGCAGGTGGTTCTCGAACAGATTCAGCAGCTGGAGAGCACACTGCAGCCCCTGGACTACAAATGCTGGTACTACGCCGAGGCAGAAAAGGAAGGC
>CAVBFK010000168.1:0-5595 GCA_963594395.1 Lachnospiraceae bacterium | reverse complement strand
ATCGGTGATGATGCGGCAGTCAGGTTCCACCTTCTTGCCGCAAGCCACAACCCGTGCAAGCACTTCATCGTATACTTCATCAGGTGCTTCCAGCGTCAACGTCTGGTGGAAAAAATCTACGCGAACCTTGGTGACGCCAGGGAGCTTCGCCATCGCGTCTTCCATCTTCGCAGCGCAGTTAGCACAATCCAGATCTTCCAGGGGCCAGGATTTCTTCATGAGATCCAACCTCCAAACATTTGAGCATTTGTTCATATGTCATTATACACGCTTTTGCCCCCCTGTCAATCGCTTTCTGAAATTTTTAGAAAATGAAAGCGGCACAGCGGTTTTCAGAACGCCGGGCCGCATTTTTGTATCCGTTTACTCCCCTTCTTCTGCCGTAATCATCTTTGCCACACAGGTAAGCTCCTGTGTCAGCTGTTCTGCCGTCAGCTGACCGCCAACAAAACGTGATTTCAGCTGGCGGAAATTGACGGCATCATCACTCTTGCTAAAAATACCAGGCACAGGGACATACAAATAATCCGTATAGGTTCGATAAGTTTCAAGTGCCGAAGGAGAAACCTTATATTTTTTATTTTCGTTTTCCAGCAGATCGTTCAAAATTTTCTGTTGGTGTTCCAAGTTATACTCAAGCTTGTCACGTTCATCTTCTGTCAGGTCTTCACGGCTAAGCTGGTTTTCTGTTTCCTGCACAAATGCTTGTTGCTGTGTCACATTTGCATCATAATCTGGATCCAGCACTGGCTCTGCGTTTTGATAGAGATACGCAGAATTCTGTGCTAGATTATTTTGCAACAATGACTCCATCAGTTCAATGCACAGCTCCGGATTTTCCGTCTTCGCATTCACAGCATACATGGACAAATAAACGGAAATCAGTTTAGGCTGCGAATCGTTCAACCGCAGAGACATAAAGCATTTATTTTCATCATTCAGGAAAGCCACAGCTGTTCCGGAATTCACAATTGAACCGGTTGCCTTTGTAGCCGGATCATAATCATACAGTTCTGCGCCAATCTGTGCACACCGATTCAATAGTGAAATCAGTTCTTCATCTTCAAAATCAAGTTCCTTCCCCACATATTCTCTTTGCATAATGTAGTTATCCAATAGCCAATCCACTAAAAAGCCCGTATAAGATTGTTCATTATAGTCGCTTTCATCACCAAGGTACGTTCCCAACACAGAAATACTGCAATCCGGATTGTCCTTTAAATAATCAACCCACTGCTCAAGAAAATCTAGAAACTCAGGGAAAGATTCCGGCACTTTCACGTCACCAAAGTCTGTCTGCCCCAGCACTTCTGTTGAAAACACCGTGAGATTAAGTTGTGAATGTACAGGGATCGCGTAGATTTTTCCATCATAGACGCACTGTTCTGCGTATGCCGGGTAAAGATTTTCAATTGCCTGGCTAATGATTTCACTGCTGGATAAATCAAGGCAATAACCTTTGCTCATAAATGTTTGATAGTTGATGCTGGTATTGTCCAGATCAAAAGCATCGTAATCAAGCGAGCCAAGGAGGAAATCTGTAATCATTTCATTGGTAGATTCATAATAGTGATATTCCAAATCTGCCACCTTGACATCAGAATGTGCATTCGAAAAGCTTTCCGGAACATCAATTCCGTTTAATTTCAGTACTGTGTCAGCACTTGCAGAAAGATACAATAGTAAAGTGCAAACCATACACATAACAAAACAGAAAACACACTTATTTTTATTCATACGAACCCTCCATCAAAACAGTGCGAGGTGCACTGTCCACAAGATCGTGCACCTCGCGTCGTCATATGTTAGTTATAGAAATATCCAACTACCTTTAATGTTTTCCCTGCATCACGGTCATCAAGACGTCCTGCGGGATAGGTTTCTGCCAGTCCTTGAGCTGCAGAGTCGTAATAGGGATGATATTTGGTAGATTTTGTCGAGTAAACCCACAATGCACTTGCATTGTTTCCGTCAGCAGTCTTAATGCGGACAACAGCACGGCAATTCGACGCAATGTTCGTTCCAGGATCCCATGTAATGTGCCAATTTTTCCCTGTAGACTTTGCTGGTTCGCACCACTTAGGCTCGCCAGAAGTCGAAGTCGTAGAAAAATTGAAATACGTTGAAGCAAACGCCGTAACCGTCAACGAAAGCGCTAGTATCATGCATAACACGAAACAAATGCACCTCTTCATAGTCCATGCTCCTCTCTATTCGTCGGTCCTCCACAGTACCAAGTGACATGCTGCACAGTCCAACGGTGATCACCTCCTCTTGCTTTCCTCGGTTATATTATAACACTGATATCTCGTTATAGCAAGTTCACACTTGTAAATTCTTTGCGATACATAATTTATTGTGTATATACCTCTTCTCATTGATTCTTTACAAACCTTTCATCTTTGCATAGTCGATTTTTCTTGACAATGATGGTACAATAGAATGTGTTCATAAAATAAAGAAAGAAGAGTTGCTGCGGGAGCAGCAGAAAGGAAGATCCATGGTTACTTTACAGGACATTAAGCAGAACGAAGACATCAAGGCACTGATCCGCGCAGGAAATCACTATCTGGAGGCCTGCGGCTTCACGGATCACGGTCCCCGCCACGTGAGCTACGTCAGCCGCACCGCCTCGGAGATTCTGAAGGCGCTGGGCTATTCTCCCCGCGAGGTCGAGCTGGCCGCCATTGCCGGCTGGGTGCACGATGTTGGCAATACCGTCAATCGGCAGAATCACGGTCCCAACGGTGCCATTATGCTTCTGCCCATTCTGCGTGATACCGGCATGGACATGAACGACGTAATGGAGATCATTACCGCCGTCGGCAATCATGAGGAGCAGAGCGGTGTCATTTCCAGCGCCGTATCTGCCGCGCTGGCTTTGGGCGACAAGAGCGACGCCCACAAGAGCCGCGTTCGCAACGGCAAGCCCGACCCCAACGACATCCATGATCGGGTGAACTTCTCCATTCAGGAAAATCGCGTTACGGTCGACCGCAAGGCACGAGTCATCCGCCACGAGCTGGTAATGGACGAAACGTCCTCCGTGCTGGAATATTTGCAAATCTACATGCAGCGCATTGTGATGTGCGAAAAGGCCGCCGCTTTTCTGAAGTGCTCCTTTGATCTGGTGATCAACGGACAGCCGGTCAACAATCGCCCCAAGGTCAGCGAATAAATTTCCCTTCAAGGAGGATCACGGAATGCTTTGTCCCCATTGCGGTACGTACGTTTCTCAGGATGATGTGGTTTGCCCCGGCTGCGGTGCAGCTGTGGAGCACATCCAGCCTGATGAGGGCGTGCGCGCCATTCGTCAGGGTCGCCGCGGCAGAGAAACCATGAATGCCATGGCCTCTGCTTCTGTACCCAAGCACGCCGCCGGCTCCCGTGGTGCAAGCCACGCTCCTGTCTACGACACCCGCGTTGAGGAGACAAACAGTGTTCCGGTTTACAATGCAGACGGCAGTCAGGTGAACGATGCCTCTGCCACTGCTTCCTATGATCGCTTTCATCCCTACAACGAGCGGGACACCCAGCGTCAAACCGTGCTGCCCAACCCCAAGAACAAGTACACCCATCAGGTGAAGGCACACATGATTAACTGGGCGCACATGGCCATTATCGGGTCTTGCGTGTTTGTGCTACTCATCATCGGCTGCTATTTCTACCTGACCCGCACCACCAGTGGCCAGCGCATTATGGCGCGTCTGGGGCAGGATGCCTCGGCGGAGGCCCTGTGGCAGGTAGGCGAAGAGGAAATGGACAAAGGTCAGATTGACAAGGCCATTGCCCACTTCGAGCAAGCCCGTGAGAAAAACGGTGACGACGTAAACGTAGATGGTCTGCTTCTGCTGGGCAACGCCTACGAAGCCGCCGGCCGTGACGATGATGCCGAAGCGCTGTACACCGAGATGTATACAGACATCGTGCCCACCCGTTCCGAGCCCTACAGCAATACCATCCGCATTATGCTGGCACAGTCCCGCCGTCCGGAAGCGGCGGCGCTAATGCAGATTGCCTATGAGAAGACCGGCCTGAGCACCTTCCGCCAGCAGCGTATCGAGCTTCTGCCTTCTTCCCCCACCACGGAGCTGGTGGCAGGCGTCTACAACGTCAACAAATATCTGGATCTTGCATCCCCCGAAGGCTACGACGTCTACTACATCTTCAACGATGATGAAGCCGTGTTGCCGGATGCCGGCACGCTGTACACCGAGCCCATTTACCTGGATGAAGGCGTGTACAAACTCCGTGCCGTGGCTGTCAACGAGGACTTGGTCAGTGATGAGCTAAGCGCCACCTATAAGGTCATTATGGATGCGCCTCAGACGCCTACTTCCAGCCTGGCGCCTAACACTTACAAGACCCGTCAGCGCATTTGGCTCCACCCTGGTGATGAAAACAAGAATGACACGGATATCACCATCTACTACACCATCGATGGTTCTACCCCCGACGCGGACAGTCCCGTCTACACCGGCGAACCTTTCTGGCTCCCCGGCGGCCGCGTCACCCTCCGTGCCATCGCCGTGAACGGTTACGGCAAAATGAGCAACACGCTGGAGATCCTCTACAAAATCACCGGCGTCAAGAGCCCCTTGACCGCCTACAGCACAGATGACACCATTGCCAAACTGACGCTGAACAGCACTACCCTTTCCACCTTCCAGGATACCTACGGCAGTGCCAACAGCATCGTAACCGTAACCTACGAAGGCGCCAGCGGCGACTGCCAAAAGCACATTTACGATTGGGGCTACGCCATCTTCGCCCCCAAGAAAACGGACTATGTGCTGGTTGACCTGTACTTCACCTCCGGCCGCTTCTCCGGCCCCCGCAGTACCAATATCGGCGATACGGAAGACGATATTGTGGGCGTGTTCCGCGACTACGGCCAGGTGGAAAGCCCCTCCGGCAACCGCGGCCTATACACCAGCGATGACAACGTGGGCAAGATCTACAAGCAGACGGACGGCAGCAAGATCATCCGCTACCGCGTCGCGACCACGGACTCCCACATGTGGCAGCTGGACTACAACATGAGCACCAGCGGCGTGTGCACATCCATCCATTGGACCTTTGAATATTGATGGAGTAAGGCGGATGCAGGATAAGCTGTGTCCGCCTTCTCTTTTCAAAAGCGCCACAGCCGTGTTATAATAAGCGCAATCCCGACAGATTGGAGATGCTTGGCGATGGTTATTCGGAAAGCAACAGTTCATGATCTTGATGCCGTTGAACGGCTTTACGATGAAATCCACACAGCCGAAGAGCAGGGCAAGCAGACGATTGGTTGGATTCGCGGCATTTATCCCGTGCGTTCCACGGCAGAGAAAGCACTGGAACGCGATGATCTCTTCGTGTTGGAAGACGAAGGCGATGTACGCGGCACGGGCATTATCAATCACGTGCAGGTGGATTCCTATCGGCAAGGGCATTGGCAGCACGAAGCAGATGACCGTCAAGTATGTGTTCTGCACACGCTTGTCATTTCTCCCAGCCATGCCGGTAAGGGCTACGGCCGCGCCTTTCTGACTTACTATGAGCAGTATGCATTGGAAAACGGCTGTCCGGAACTGCGGATTGATACCAACG
>CAVBFK010000167.1:0-4365 GCA_963594395.1 Lachnospiraceae bacterium | reverse complement strand
GATGCACACCGCTGCGCAGGTACATAACGCCGATGCCCTTGGGACCGTAAAACTTGTGCCCGCTGAGGGACAGCAAGTCGGCATGGAGCGTATTCACATCCACAGGCACCGCGCCCATGGCCTGCACCGCATCGGTGTGGAAGAGAATGCCGCGGTCGCGGGCAATCTGCCCGATGGCTTCCACCGGCTGGAGCGTGCCCACCTCATTGTTGGCCGTCATTACGGAAATGAGGATGGTCTCATCAGTGATGGCGTTCTCCACATCTTCCGGATGGACGCGCCCCTTTGCATCCACGGGCAGATAGGTGACCGTGAATCCTTGCTTCTCCAGCCACTGGCAGGTATGGAGCACGGCGTGATGCTCAATGGCGCTGGTGATGATGTGCCGCCCCTTGTCCTTCATGGCGAAAGCCGCGCCCTTCAGCGCCCAGTTGTCGCTTTCGGAACCGCCGCAGGTGAAGTAGATTTCCGATGCTTTGGCACCAAGGGCAGAAGCAACCTGGCGGCGTGCTTCTTCCACGGCACGGCGGCTTTCCCGGCCAAAGGCGTGGACGCTGGACGCGTTGCCGTAGACTTCGGTGAAGAAGGGAAGCATGGCCTGAACAACGGCCGGGTCAGCGGCGGTGGTGGCGGCATGATCTAGATAAATGCGATGCATGGCAGTGTTCCTCTGGTGTCGATTCGGTGAATTTCTTATACGTGTTCCACAACGGCAACGGCGCCGTCCAGATAATGGCCGGAGAAGTGCTCAATCTGGCCGTCGTCGCAGGCCTTGGCAAGGGCAGGATCCATGGGGATCTGTCCCAGCAGGGGCAGGGAATACGTCTGCGCCACCTGCAGGGTCTTGCTTTCGCCGAAGGGATAGATCTTCTTGCCGCAGTCGGGGCAGGCGATATAGCTCATGTTTTCTACCAGACCCAGCACGGGGATGTTCATCATCCGCGCCATCTTCACGGCCTTTTCTACAATCATGCCCACCAATTCCTGCGGGCTGGTGACGATGATGATGCCGCTTACGGGCAGGCTCTGGAACACGGTCAGCGGCACGTCGCCCGTTCCCGGAGGCATGTCAACAAACATGTAGTCGACCTCGCCCCAGCATACGTCGGACCAGAATTGCTTTACCGTGCCGGAAATCAGACTGCCGCGCCAAACGACGGGATCGGTGTCGTGCTCCAGCAGAAGATTGGTGCTCATCAGCTTAATGCCGGTTCCGGTTTCTGCGGGGAGGATACCCTCATCATTGCCCACGGCGCGCTCGTGTACGCCGAACATTTTCGGCACGGAAGGACCGGTAATATCGGCATCCAGCACGGCGGTTTTGTAGCCGTGGCGCTGCATCAGCGTAGCCATCAGGCCGGTTACCAGGCTTTTGCCAACGCCGCCCTTGCCGCTGACAACGCCAATAACCTTCTTCACATGACTGGCCGCGTTCTGCGGTGCCAGCAGGCTTTCCGGCTTGGCGGAAGCACACTTGCTCTGGCAGGTGGAGCAATCGTGCGTACATTCGGACATGTTTCTCACCTCGAAATGGATTCGCGTCCCTGTCAGAAAAAAATCTGCCCAAGGGACTTCCCGATAACTTTCGACAGGAAAGAGACTTTTCCTGCAAAGGGTTTTGCACAGGGAATGATATTCGGAAGGTCATTCGTTAAATCAAAGGGACACCACTTTGTTGAATCGTCCCTTGCATCTCCATCCCGAAACGTGTACAATATATATTGAGGTGGTTTACCCGCCTCGCCACGAGGAGAGAGGAGCATCCCCATGAAAAAGAAACGGTTCGGAAAGGTATTGGCGCTGTTTGGCATCCTGGCGCTGTGCCTTCTGCTTTCCGGTTGCTACGTGCCGCCGGATGAAATAACGGATAACACGGAAAATTTAACGGTGGGATCCAACAATCTGCCCTTCCAAACCCTGGCCCCTGCCACGGATACCGCCGCGCCCACGGCAACCCCCACTCCTTATGCGGGCACCCAGGGCGGCGATACCGGCACCTCTACCAGCGGTTCTCAGCCCACCATCAACTGGAATGATGACTGGGGCGGCACTTCCACTACCACGAATGCCGGAAGCACCGCCACGGCAACCCCCAGCAATTCTTCCATTGTGGTGGTGACCCCTACCCCGAAGCCTGCATCGACCACCAGCTCGTCTTCTTCCGCCACGGCCACCCCGGCCACAACGACCCTGAAGAAGGGTTCCACCGGCTCGGATGTGCGTACCATGCAGCAGCGCCTGAAAGAGCTGGGCTATCTGACCGGCAGTGCAGACGGTGACTTCGGCACCGCTACCGAGGAAGCCGTGAAGGCCTTCCAGAAGGCCAACGGTCTGACCGTAGACGGCAAGGCCGGCACCAAAACACTGCAGAAGCTCTACTCCGATAGTGCCGTAAAGGCCAGCTCCTCCAGCAGTTCTGCAACGGCTACCCCGAAAAAGACCGCCACCCCCACGCCCAAGCCCACCGCTACGCCTGACCTGAGCAAGGCCACGTATCTGCAAAGCGGCTCCAGCGGCAAGAAGGTCAAGCAGCTCCAGCAGCGGCTCATCGAGCTTGGCTGGCTGGACGGCACGGCAGACGGCGAGTACGGCGGCGCAACGGAAGCCGCAGTGAAGGCTTTCCAGAAGAAGATGGGCCTGTGGAGCGATGGCATTGCCGGCCCGGATACACAGGCAAAATTGTATTCCAGCAGCGCATCGAAGTCTTCCAGCCCGGTGGCATCCATTGGCGAAACCCTGGAAGAAGGCATGGACGGTGATGCCGTCCGCGCCTTGCAGAAGAAGCTCAAGAGCCTTGGTTATTACACCGGTACGGTAGACGGTGACTACGGCAGCGGCACGGTGGAGGCTGTGAAGGCCTTCCAGAGCGCCAACGGTTTGACCGTAGACGGCAAGGCCGGCACCAAAACGCTGAACGCCATCTACGGCAGCAGTACCTCCTCGTCCTCCGACTCGTCTTCCTCCGATTCTTCTTCCTCTTCTTCGGACGGTACTTCTTCCACCGGGTACACCACCCTGGAGGAAGGGGATGAGTCCTCCGCCGTGAAGAAACTCCAGCAGGCGCTGAAGAACCTGGGCTACTATACAGGCTCGGTGGACGGGAAGTACGGCAGCGGCACCACCGATGCCGTCCGCGACTTTCAAAAGGTCAATAACCTGACGGTAGACGGCAAGGCCGGCCCCGCCACCCAGCGGGTGCTCTACGGCAACAACGCCAGCGCCAACACCACCTATTCCACCCTGCGGGAATATGACGAAGGCACCTCGGTGAAGAAGATGCAGTACGCTCTGTATGAACTGGGCTACTATGACGGCAAGGTGGACGGCGTTTACGGCGAGACCACCAAGGATGCGGTTCGAGCCTTCCAGAGCAATAACGGGCTTTCCCCGGTGGACGGCATCGCAGGCAACAAAACCCTGCAGAAGCTGTACTCCTCTTCCGCCAAGTCCGCTACCGCACCCAACACCACTTACACCACCCTCCGCAAGGGTGACAAGGGCGATGACGTAGTTCAGCTGCAGGACGTTCTGGTGCAGAAGGGATACCTCTCCACGGTGACCGGCGTGTATGACGATGCCACGGTGACGGCCGTGAAGAATTATCAGAAGAACAATAACCTGAGCGTGGACGGTTCTGCCGGATCGGAAACGCTGACCAAGCTTTATGGAAACTGATATGAAAAAAACAAGGGCTGTGAAGACGTTAATCGTTCTTTCACAGCCCATTCTTTTACCCAATCACCGCATCTGCGATTTCCTTGAGCCCTGCATAGCTCTTAAGCCCCTTGGCGGTCAGCACCGAATCTGCCTGGTGCCCGCCCTGCACCAGCATACAGCGGCATCCCGCGGCGGCGGCGACTTCGGCATCGTGGGTGGTATCGCCGATGAACACGGCATCCGCAATGCCGTTTCGGTTAAGGTAGCCCTTGGCAAGCGCCACTTTGCTGGCGCCATAAGCATCTCCCAGGCCTTCAACGGCATCAAACAGGCCGTCCAGCTCGGGATAGCGCGCCACCTGCCGCCGGAGCACCGTCACAGGCGAGGCGCTCACCACTGCCTGATGAAATCCGGCTTCGCGGAACCGCTGAATGGTCTCGACCGCATTCTTCCGCAGAGGACAGCCCATGCTGAGACGCTCGTAAATCGGCATCCAGGTTTCTGCCAGGCGCGGGAACAGCTCCTGCGGCACGCCCAAATCGGTATAGAAATCCGCTACGGGATGGCGGAACAGCTGCTGATACGTTTCCAGCGTAATGGCCGGCAGACCGAACTGCGCAAAGGTTTCGTTGTCTGTAGCCACGGCGATGTGCACATCGTCTAATAGGGTGCCGTTCCAGTCCCAAATGATGGTCATAGGGTACCTCC
>CAVBFK010000166.1:0-2187 GCA_963594395.1 Lachnospiraceae bacterium | reverse complement strand
TCATCAGGCATTCCCGTTCAGTCAACATACGATCTGCCATCGTTCCTCGCCTCTTCATTCTCCCATCAGGAATTGTAATGCCTTGTTGTACTTTTCCTGCCGCTTCACGTCTTTCATGGTGACACTGGGCAGGCGAGAAAGGTTGCTGTTATCAATCAGGTCGGAAATCTTCACGGCCGTAGCCACCGGGTTCGCCTTCACCCGGCAGAGATAATCCTGCCAAGGCTCATCTTCCCGATGGGTCACCGCGTCCAGCGCCTTCGCCGTATCTGCACCGAAAATCGTCTCGATATCCTGAAGCGTTACCGACGTATCCTCCACCACATCATGGAGCCATCCAACCACCTGCTCTTCCGGAGACTGCAAGCGCGAAGCCACCCGCTCAGGATGATGAATGTAAGGCGCGCCTGCCTTATCCACTGCACCCTGGTGCATCTTTTCTGCCATCTTTCTCGCTTCCATGACGTTCGTGCTGTACGGCATGTTTCATCCTTCCCTTCATTCACTTTTTCAAGATGTATTTTCCATTTCTTCTGTCAAAAAGATGATACACCTGTTCGCTGAAAATTGCAAATCATCTCGTCACTTTTTTGACATTTTTATCAAGAAAAGCTGTTAATTTTTGAACGTTATGTATTTATCAAAACTTTTTCGCATTTTTCTGCTTTATTCGCTTGAAACCTGATGCATTCTTTGCTAGAATAGATGCAGAATGAAGAGAAGGAGTAGGCAGATTCCCTGCACCTGCGTGAGATTTTACACGAGTTTTACATTCCATGGTGAAGAATTTTACGCAGATTTTGTATGCTTAATGGTAGGGTACGGTTCGGTGGCAACGCTGCGGCGTTTGCATACAGTACGTTATCCAGAGAAAAAGGAGGACATCGAGGTATGAAAAAGTTCTTGGCTCTCTTGCTGGCGGCAATGATGCTGCTCCCCATGGTCAGCGTAAGCGCAGCTACGGAGTACGATGTGACGGAGCCCATCACCATCACCTGGTGGCACGCTCACGAAGATCAGTACAATGAGTACATCGAGTACATGGTCAACAAGTTCAACAGTGAAAACGGCATGGGTATTACCGTGAATCCCGTGTATATCGGCAGTTACACGGAAATCAATACCCAGTTCATCGCTGCAGCCACCGCCGGTGAAGGCACTGTGCCTGCCATCGTAAGCTGCAACACTTCCTATCCCATGAGCTACGGCAAGGACGGCCTGTGCGAAGTGCTGGATCCCTACATCGATGCCTTTGATTACGACATCGACGACTTCGGCGAAGGCCTGATCGCCTCCACCAGCTATGATGATGAGCAGATCGCTCTGCCTTACCTGATTTCCACCCAGGTCATGTATTACAACAAGACCGCCGCGGACGAGGAAGGCATCACCCTGCCCACCACCCTGGATGAAATGGACGCTTTCCTGGAGAAGGCCACCATCTTCAATGAGGACGGCACCACCAAGCGCTACGGCACCGTCATTCCCGGCTGGGACTACTGGTACTTTGAGATGCTCTACAAGAACAATGGTGTTGAAACCGTGTGCGAAGACGGCACCACGGACATCAACAGCGAGCAGAGTGTTGCCATCACCAACAAGATCAAAGAGTGGATCGACAAGGGCTATGCTTACTTTGCTTACGGCCAGGGCGCCAGCAGCAACATGCGTCAGCTGTTCTGGGACGGCGGCGCCTTCAGCGTCATCCACACTTCTTCCCTGTATGATACCTACGTAACCAACGTGTCTGCCAGCGAGAATCCCTTTGAAGTAGGCATGGCTTGGCTGCCCGGCGGCAACGACGGTGAGACCTTCAAGAGCGAGGTTGGCGGCTCTGCCATCCTGATCCCTGCCGCCGCTTCTCAGGCTGAGAAGAACGCTGCATGGCAGTTCCTGATGTTCATCACCTCTCCCGAAATCAACCTGTACTGGGCTGACAAGACCGGCTACTTCCCCACCCGTGCAAGCGTGCAGGAAACCGCTGAGTACGCCGAGTATCTGGACCGCAAGCCTGCTATGAAGGAAATCGTGTCCATGGCAAGCTGGATCAATCCCCGCAACCAGAACCCCGCTTACGACTCCTGCGCTAACCTGTGGAGCGATGCCCTGGCCAAGATCTTCAACGAAGGCGCTCCCGTGCAAGAGACCCTTGATACCCTGGCTACGGAAATCCAGGAGAATCTGAAT
>CAVBFK010000165.1:0-4079 GCA_963594395.1 Lachnospiraceae bacterium | reverse complement strand
AATTCGATTAACGAACCAGTCTTTTTCCGGTCTCACATCATTGACTAATGTACATGTACAGCAGAGTTTACAATTGCCCATCCTCTTGCAGAAGGCTCTTCATCACGGTATCGCCGCCCACCCGTCAATACAATTCAAACAGTTTTATACCTGTGCTTTATTACATTTTGCTGTCATGTTGATTTTTTTCATTTCTTTTGCTATACTGATTCCAACGTATTTCAAGTCAAAGGAGGTCTTCCGCTTGAACAAGGATTATAAGGAAATCTATCATCGCGTACTCAATCGCCTGCAGGGCTGCCACGGAACGGGCGCTGCAAGCGACCACATGACCATGGATACATGGGAGTGGCCGCAGGGTGTGGCCATCTACGCCATGTACAAGCTCTACAAATCTACAGGCGATCCCGAGGTGCTGAAAGATATCACCGACTGGTACGGCAAGCATCTGGCCAAAGGTCTGCCCGGAAAGAACGTCAACACCGTGGCACCCATGCTGACCATGGCACTGCTCTATCAGGAAAACGGCGATCCTGCCTACCGCAAGCTCATTGAAGAGTGGGCAGAGTGGGTTATGAAGGAAATGCCCCGCACCGAAGAGCACGGCCTGCAGCACATTACCTATCTGGAAGAAAACACCCAGCAGCTTTGGGATGACACCCTGTACATGACGGGACTTTTCCTGTATCAGGCAGGCGTTGCCCTTGGGCGGGAGGATCTGAAGCAGGAGGCGGAGTACCAGTTCCTTCTGCACATCAAATATCTGCACAGCCCGAAGACCGGCTTGTGGTATCACGGGTTCTGCTTCATCGGCCGTCATCATTTCGGCGAGGCCTACTGGGGACGCGGCAACAGCTGGTTTACGGCCGGTGCGGTTGATTTTATTGAGTGGCTCCCTGCAGGTCCCGTCCGCGAGCTGATTCTGGCCACGTGGAAGGAGCAGTGCAAGGCGCTGGTTGCCCTGCAGGATGCTTCCGGTCTTTGGCATACGCTGTTGGATCACGACGACAGCTACCTGGAGACTTCTGCCTCCGCCGCCATTGCCTACGGCCTGCTGAAAGGTGTCCGTTTGGGTCTGCTGGATGAAAGCTACCGCGCACCCGGTGAGAAAGCACTGGATGCCGTGCTGGATCAGGTTGCCGAAGACGGCACCATGCAGGGTGTTTCCTATGGCACGCCTATGGGCAAAACGCAAGACTTCTACCGTACCGTGCCTATTCAGCCCACTGCCTACGGTCAGGGTCTCACCTTCCTGATGCTTACAGAAAAACTGTAACGAGGTGCGAAGATGTACTATTCCACGCAGGAATTTCTTGATTATCTAAAAGAGAAAAACTTCCGTTGCTCCACCCTGCATGAAGCAAACAGCAAAGAAGACGCTGACGTTCTGGCAATCGGCTTTACGGAAAAGAATGTGAAGATTGCTGTCAAGGCTTTCTTTGACGGCGATGAAAGGCGCGTTACGTTCCGGGCAAACAATTTGGTGACAATTCCGGCAGAAAAGGTGCCTGCTATGCTGGTTGCGGTCAACGCGGCAAACAGCAAATATCGCTACGTCAAGTTTTCTGTTGACATGGAGCGCTGTGCGGTTCATGCTTCGATTGATTGCATCTTCCGCCGGTTTGAAATCGGCGAGATCTGCTTTGAAGCATTGGCACGTCTCGTAAATGTCTGCAACGACGTCTACCCTGACTTGATGAAAGCCATTGAGTCCCAGCCGTCGTAAACTTCTCTGTTTCATGAGAGGAAGTGCCGTTCTCGGTGCTTCCTCTTTGTATCCAACATTTTTCCTTGCTTTCCCGTTGACAAACGCGTGATGAAAGGCGTATACTGGTGTCAATCCTGATGGATGAAGTGGAACACGTCCTCGGAAAGGCTGCGCAAGAGAGTATGTGTCATAGGCTGAAAGCACATACCGCAAGTCACCGTCGGATACCATCCATGGACGTTGGGCGGCTCATGCACGATAGAGCATGAAGAGTGGTTACAAGACAAGCAGGGTGGAACCGCGGATGCACAGACATTCGTCCCCGCAGAAGGGACGGGTGTCTTTTTCTATGGAAGAAAAGCTCCAAGGCCTGGGCTTGTGATTCATACGCCACAAGAGGAGGAACACCAAATGAAGGTCATCTACAACGACGGTCACGTGGATGAATGCCCCGCTGACGAGGAACTGCATGTTATTCGTCACACTGCCGCGCACATTCTGGCACAGGCTGTGAAGCACCTGTACCCCGACGCCCACTTTGCCTATGGTCCTGCTACCGAGAAGGGCTTCCATTACGACATCGACCTGGGCGATGTGAAGCTCTCCGATGAGGATCTGCCTGCCATTGAGAAGGAAATGCAGGCCATTGTGAAGCAGAATCTGCCCCTCAAGCCCTATGCGCTCAGCCGTGAAGAAGCTGTGAAGCTGATGACGGAAAAGGGTGAAATCTATAAGGTGGAGCATATCGGCGATCTGCCTGAAGATGCTGTGCTCACCTTCTACCAGCAGGGCGACTACACCGATATGTGCGTGGGTCCTCACCTGTGCTACACCAAGGCACTGAAGGCTTTCAAGCTCACTGCTCTGTCCGGTGCCTACTGGAAGAATGACAAGAACAACAAGATGCTCACCCGCATCAGCGGCATTGCCTTCCGCACGAAGGAAGAGCTGGAAGAGTATCAGAAGATGATGGAAGAGGCTGAAAAGCGCGACCACCGCAAGATCGGCAAGGAAATGAACCTGTTCATGCTGTGCGATGAGGGCCCCGGCTTCCCCTTCTTCCTCCCCAACGGCATGGCGCTGAAGAACGCCCTGATCGACTACTGGCGTGACATTCACACCAAGGCAGGCTACGTGGAGGTTTCCACGCCCCTGATCATGAACCGTCACCTGTGGGAGACCAGCGGTCACTGGGATCACTACAAGGACAACATGTATGCCACCAAGATTGACGACGAAGACTACTGCATTAAGCCCATGAACTGCCCCGGCGGCGTGATGGTCTACCGCAGCCAGCCCCACAGCTACCGCGAGCTGCCTATGCGCGTCGGTGAGCTGGGCATTGTGCACCGTCATGAGCTGAAGGGCGCCCTGCATGGCCTGTTCCGCGTGCGCTGCTTCACTCAGGATGATGCCCACATCTTCATGACCCGTGAGCAGATCCCCGAAGAAATCGCCGGCGTTGTGCATCTGATCAACCAGGTGTACAGCAAGTTCGGTTTCGACTACTTCGTAGAGCTGTCTACCCGTCCTGAAAACTCCATGGGTTCTGATGAGGACTGGGAAGATGCAACCAACGGTCTGAAGACCGCCCTGGAGCGTCTGGGCATGGACTACATCGTCAACGAAGGCGACGGCGCATTCTACGGCCCGAAGATCGACTTCCACCTGCGTGACTCTCTGGGACGTACCTGGCAGTGCGGCACCATTCAGTTGGACTTCCAGATGCCCCTGAACTTCGGCCTGGAGTATGTGGCTGAAGACGGCACCCGCAAGCGCCCGATCATGATCCACCGCGTGTGCTTCGGCTCCATCGAGCGCTTCATCGGCATCCTGACCGAGCACTTTGCCGGCAAGTTCCCCACCTGGCTGGCTCCTGTTCAGGTGAAGGTTCTGCCCGTGTCCGACAAGAGCATGGACTATGCCAAGGAAGTTTACGAGGCACTGCGTGACCAGAAGGTTCGTGTTGCCCTGGATGACCGCAATGAGAAGATCGGCTACAAGATTCGCTATGCCCGTCAGGTGGATCGCGTGCCTTACATGCTGATCATCGGTGAGAAGGAAATCGCCGACAAGACGGTTTCCGTGCGTGACCGCGACACCGATCAGACCACGGTCATGTCCCTGGACGACTTTGCCGCCAAGGTGAAGGACGAAATCGTCAACCGCAAGTAATAGAATGGCCGGATGCGCGGATGGGTTCTCTCAAGATTTCCATCCGCGTACCGGCCTGAAAACCGCATAAAGCAAAGAAGCGTGGGCGAAACTCAACAGTTTCCTCCACGCTCCTTTTGTGTTGCAGATTTTACTGTGCTGTGATTCGGAATCAATAGAGCATCTGCATCCATCATTAGATCGGCAGCTCTACCAT
>CAVBFK010000164.1:0-3315 GCA_963594395.1 Lachnospiraceae bacterium | reverse complement strand
GACGTCCGCGGCGGCCGTTATCGATCAGCGCGTCCACAGATTCCTGCAGCATGCGCTTCTCGTTGCGAACGATGATGTCCGGGGCGCCCAACTCCAGCAGCCGCTTCAGACGGTTGTTGCGGTTGATTACGCGGCGGTACAGGTCATTCAGGTCACTGGTGGCGAAACGACCGCCGTCCAGCTGCACCATGGGGCGCAGATCCGGGGGAATGACAGGGATCACGTCCATGATCATCCACTCGGGCTTGTTGTGGCTCATGCGGAATGCTTCCACAACTTCCAGACGCTTCACGGCACGGGCACGCTTCTGACCTTCGGTGTCACGGTCGCGCTCCTGCTCGGTGAGCTTGGCAATGGTAGCCTTCAGCTCAACGCTCAGCTGGTCAAGATCCAGCTCCTGCAGCATCTGCTTCACGGCTTCGGCGCCCATCTTCGCAACGAAGGAGCCCTTGCCGTACTTGCTTTCTACTTCACGATAGCGGGCATCGGAGATCAGCTCGTGTAGCTTCAGGTCCGTTTCGCCGGGATCGAGAACGATAAAGTTGGCGAAATACAGCACCTTCTCCAGGCTGCGGGGGCTGATGTCCAGCAGCATACCCATGCGGCTGGGAATGCCCTTGAAATACCAGATGTGGCTCACGGGGGCGGCCAGGGTAATATGACCCATGCGCTCACGGCGAACCTTTGCGCGGGTCACCTGAACGCCGCACTTATCGCAGATCTTTTCCTTGTCCTTGAACTTCACACGCTTGTACTTGCCGCAGGCGCATTCCCAGTCCTTCGTAGGTCCGAAAATACGCTCGCAGTACAGGCCGTCCCGTTCAGGACGAAGCGTGCGGTAGTTGATGGTTTCAGGCTTGGTTACTTCGCCGTGAGACCATGCAAGGATCTGCTCCGTGGAAGCCATGCCGATCTGGATGGCGTCAAGGTTGGTCAGTTCAAACAAAAGGGTCCACACTCCCTTCGATACCGTTCGATATCCGTCAGCTCCTGCCCTGCCCGAAAGGATCAGGAAGGGTCAGGAGAATCACAGTCAGCACTTATTCCATGGGGTCGTCCAGGTCGAGGTCGCCCAGGTCATCCAGGTTGAAGGCATCGTCCTCGTCCTCGTTGCCGCCGAAGCTGTCTTCGCTGCCGAAGTCGCGGTCCATCACGTCGTTGGACTCTTCGTCCTCCTCGATGGCGGGCATTTCTGCCTCAACCGGCTCGGTCTCGGTCTCTTCTGCGGTGGAAGCAGCGCTCTCGGGCATCACGGTGTCTTCAGGATCCAGCTCGGGGATGACAATCTCCTGACGGTTGGCGTCCAGCACCTTGATGTCCAGGCACAGGGCCTGCAGTTCCTTAATCAGCACCTTGAAGCTCTCAGGCACACCAGGGGCAGGAATGTTCTGACCCTTGATGATGGCCTCGTAAGTCTTGACACGACCCACGGTATCGTCGCTCTTCACCGTCAGGATTTCCTGCAGGGTGTTGGCAGCGCCGTAAGCTTCCAGGGCCCAAACTTCCATCTCGCCGAAACGCTGGCCGCCGAACTGAGCCTTGCCGCCCAGAGGCTGCTGCGTCACCAAGCTGTAGGGACCAGTGGAACGAGCGTGCATCTTGTCGTCCACCAGGTGGTGCAACTTCAGGAAGTACATGATACCCACGGTTACGGGGTTCTCGAAGTAGTTGCCGGTACGGCCGTCGCGGACGCGAACCTTGCCGTCGATGAACAGCTTCTTGTCTTCCTCGTTCAGGTCAAGGCGCAGGGGATGACCATTGTGGAAGTGATATTCAGACATATGGGGATCGTTGGGATCCTCAGGCTTGCTCATGGTGTCCACAGCCTTGGCCAGGCACTCACGAATCTCGTCGTAGGTAGCACCGTCGAAAACGGGGGTGGCAATGTGCCAGCCCAGTGCACGGCAGGCCAGACCCAAGTGCACTTCCAGCACCTGACCCAGATTCATACGGCTAGGAACGCCCAGAGGATTCAGCACGATCTGCAGCGGCGTGCCGTCGGGCAGGAAGGGCATGTCTTCTTCACGCAGAATGCGGGACACAACACCCTTGTTGCCGTGACGACCTGCCATCTTGTCGCCCACGGAGATCTTACGCTTCTGAGCCAGATACACGCGAACCATGGTGTTCACGCCGGGAGCAACTTCATCCTTGTTTTCGCGGGTGAAGATCTTCACGTCCACCACGATGCCGCCCTCGCCGTGAGGCACGCGCAGGGAGGTGTCGCGGACTTCGCGGGCCTTTTCACCGAAGATGGCGCGCAGCAGACGCTCTTCAGCGGTCAGCTCGGTTTCGCCCTTGGGGGTCACCTTACCAACCAGAATGTCGCCGGTCTTCACTTCGGCACCGATGCGGATGATACCGCCTTCGTCCAGGTCCTTGATAGCGTCGTCGCTGATGTTGGGAATATCGCGGGTGATCTCTTCCGGTCCCAGCTTGGTTTCGCGGGCTTCGGATTCGAATTCTTCAATATGAATGGAGGTGTAAACGTCCTCCTTCACCAGCTTCTCACTCAGCAGAACGGCGTCCTCGTAGTTGTAGCCTTCCCAAGTCATGAAGCCGATCAGGGCGTTACGGCCCAGACCGATTTCACCCTTCTCGGTAGAAGGACCATCAGCCAACAGGTCACCCTTTTCAATCTTCTGGCCGGCGGAGACCACAGGGCGCTGGTTAATGCAGGTGCCCTGGTTGGATCCCTTGAACTTGGTCAGGTGATAGGTGTGACGCTCGCCGAACTCATCCTTGATGACCACGGTGTCGCCGCTGACCTTGTCCACCACGCCGCTTTCCTTGGCCAGGATGCACACGCCGGAGTCGTGAGCTGCACGGTACTCCATGCCGGTAGCAACCAGAGCGGCTTCAGGCACCAGCAGCGGCACAGCCTGACGCTGCATGTTGGAACCCATCAGAGCGCGGGTAGCGTCGTCGTTTTCCAGGAAGGGAACCATGGCGGTTGCCACGGACACCACCTGGCGGGGGCTGACGTCGATGTAGTTAACGCGCTTGGCGGGAACTTCGATAATGTCCGCCTTGTCACGAACCATGACGCGGGGATTACGGAACGTGCCGTCCTCGTTCAGGGGCTCGTTGGCGGTAGCAACCACGTACAGGTCTTCTTCGTCAGCGGTCATGTAGCGGATTTCATCCGTTACGCGGCCGTTGTCCACCTTGCGGTAAGGTGCTTCGATGAAGCCGTACTCGTTGATGCGGGCGTAAGATGCCAGAGAACCGATCAGACCGATGTTAGGACCTTCAGGCGTCTCGATGGGGCAGATACGAGCGTAATGGCTGTAGTGCACGTCGCGGACTTCGAAG
>CAVBFK010000163.1:0-6271 GCA_963594395.1 Lachnospiraceae bacterium | reverse complement strand
GTACACCATTAGGGACTCGAACCCTAGACACCCTGATTAAGAGTCAGGTGCTCTACCAACTGAGCTAATGGTGCATATCCATTGTTGCTCTCACAAGCAACAATAGGTATTATACTCTGGAATCCGATTTTGTCAATAGGGTTTCTCAAGATTTTTGAAATTTTTTTCAATCTTTTTTCAATGGCTAGGATGTTCCCCCATCCTCTTCGCATACAGCATGCATTTCAGGGGCACCTGCCGCTCCTTCAGGTCCAGCATAATATCCTCGCGGTCGGCGAGGGTGAAGCCGCAATGCTCATAGAAGCCGAAATTGCAGGCATCGTCGGTGTAGAGGTAGACCAGCTTGCCCGGCACGTCCTTGGCCAGGGCGGCGATCAGGGCTGTGCCCACGCCCTTGACGCCGCTATGCGGGTCAGCGGCCAGGAAGGTGATTTCCCCATCCGGGGTGTGCTCTTTGCAGAAGGCACGGAGCATCCGCTGATTGGCGGCGTCGTAGTCATCGCCGCCGCTTCCTGCGGCAAAGGTCTGCAGACGATCCAGCAAGTGAACAAGGCATCCCCGCAGAAAGCCACGGTGGCTGGGCGTTTCGTCCTTCATGCAGGCCAAAAGGGCACCGACAAAGCGGCCATCCACATAGGCACCGTAGACGCGGGTGGCGCGGTTCAGCTCCATGGAGAAAAAATAACGGGCATACAGGTTCTGCAGGAAGCGGCTGTCCGTGTACCAGTTGAAGTGCATGCCTTCGGCGGTCATGGGGTAGATTTTCTTGTAATCCCGCCGGCAGATGTCGCGGATTTCGATTTCACTCATTCGGTGTTCCTTTTTCTTCGATGCACTGCGCAATGGTGCGGATGGCAGGGGTGGTGTCTGCCGTAAGCCAGGCAAGCACCACGTCATTTTCCAGGGCGCTGTCCACCACGGGGAGCGCCGTCAGCTGATCCACCCGATAGCACAGGAAGCCGTCCGGCATCAGTCCCACGCCTTCGCCCATGGCGGCATGCAGGAGAATATCCTCCGCCTTCCGCTCCCGGCGGTGGGCACGGTAATCAATGCCGTGGGCGCTGAGCTCTGCCCGCATGCCGGTCAATTCCAGCTGATCGTCGCTCATCTCGTGCAGAATCAGCGGATAGGAGCGGAGCGTTCCGTAATCCACCGACGTGCGAGACGCCAGCTCATGCCCCTTAGGCACCAGGGCGCACATTCGTCCCCGGCGCAAAAGCAGAAAGGACACGTCCGTCCGGTGGCGGATCATCTCGTGGAAAACAATGGCCATAGAGGCCGTGCCTTCGTCCAGGGACTGCACCAGCTGCAGGGCAGGAACCTTCACCGCCTGCAGATTCAGCAGGGGATGCCGCTTTTTCAGGGTGCCGGTCACATCGGAAAGCAATGACAGGGTGGTAATGTTGGGATACGCAACGCGCACCTCGCCCTGCACATCGGTGTCAAAACGGTGGGCAATGCGCCGCACCCGCTCCCAGTCTCCAAGCATTTGGCGGAACAGGGGCAGACAGGCCATGCCCGCACTGGTCAGTGACACCTGATGACGGTCACGGTCCAGCAACGCAACGCCCAATTCCTTCTCCAGCTGCTGAATCTGCCGCGTAATGGCAGGCTGGGAGACAAACAGACGCTCTGCCGCCCGAGAGAAGCTCAGCTCCTCTGCCACGGCCACAAAGACTTGAATCCCTTGGATGGTCATGAGAATCCCTTTCAACCAATGGTAACGTAGGCCGCCTCCGTGCCGAAGGAGCGCACCAGCGCCATCAAATCATCGGCGTTCATCCACACGGTGGCGGTATTTTCGTTGGGGTGCAGGGCAATCTTCTCGCCGCGGAAGCTGTCTTCCAGGAAGAAGCGCACCCGATGTTCCTCATCGTTCAATAAACCCAGGGGCGTAACCGCGCCGGGCTCTAAATGCATCAGCATCATCAATTCCTCTGCCGAAGCAAAGGACAGCGGCCGCAGACCGCAATCATGGCGGAACGCTGTTAAGTTCACCTGCGTTTTTTCGCGGACGGTGAGCAGGCAGAAGTTCCGCTTTTTGTCATCCCGCAGGAAAAGGTTCCGGGCATCCCACTCCGGGTGGGGAAGTGACAGGGCGTCAACCTCCGCCATGGTGTGCACGGCGGGGTGCTCCATGGCCTCGTAGGAGATGCCGCGGGACTTGAAGAGGCTGTACAGGTCGGCTTTGGTCATCTCAGCCTCACATCTTCTTCAGCAGTTTCATTTTCTTTTCCCCGTAGGGCGCATACCGAACCTTCACGTCCAGCTTGCCTTTCTTCAGCACGCTCTTTTCATGGGTGAAGGTCTCAAAGCCCCGCTTGCCATGGTAGCTTCCCATGCCGCTTTCGCCCACGCCACCGAAGGGCATCTTGTCCGTGGCCAGATGGCACACCACATCGTTGATGCAACCGCCGCCGAAGCGGAGATAGCGGAGGAATTTCGTCTCGTGTCCCTTATCGCGGGTAAACAGATAGGCCGCCAGGGGACGGGGATGGGACTCAATGTCTGCAAGGAGGGCATCAAAATCCCCTTCGAAGGGAACGATGGGCAGAATGGGTCCGAAAATTTCTTCCTGCATCACCGCATCTTCCCGGGTGACGTCCAGCAGAACGGTGGGCTCAATCTTCAGGGCGTCGCGGTCGCTCTTGCCGCCGCAGGCCACGTTCATGTTCTCCATGAGTCCCAGCAGACGGTCAAAGTGGCGGGCATTCACAATGCGGCACAGCTCGGCATTGTTCAGGGGATCCACGCCGTAGAAACTGTGGATAGCGCACTCCAGCGCCTTGGCCAGCTTGGGCGCGGTCTTCGGGGAGCAAAGGATATAGTCCGGCGCCACACAGGTTTGGCCGGCGTTGATGAATTTGCCCCAGGCAATGCGCCTTGCCGCCAGGTCGATATCTGCCGTGTCATCCACAATGCAGGGAGACTTGCCGCCCAATTCAAGCGTCACGGGAGTCAGATGTTCCGCGGCGGCCTTCATCACTTCTTTGCCCACGGTGGGTGAACCGGTAAAGAAGATCACATCGAACTTCTGCTTCAGCAGGGACTGATTTTCTGCCCGGCCGCCTTCCACCACCGTGATGTACTCGGGGTCAAACAGGTCGCTGACCATCTTCTGCAGCAAGGCAGAGGTGGCGGGCGAATAGGCGGAAGGCTTCAGCACGGCGCAGTTGCCGCCTGCAATGGCAGACAGTAAGGGATCAACGCTGAGCAGGAAGGGATAATTCCAGGGGGACATAATCAGCGCAAGGCCGTAAGGATCGCGGTAAACCCGTCCCGTGGAAGGGAAGTGCATCAGCGGCATCATCACATGGCGGGGACGCGCCCAGCGGGTCAGATGCTTCTGCATGGTCTTCAATTCGCTCTTCACCAGGAGAATTTCCGTTTCGTAGGCTTCAAAGGCGCACTTGTTCAGATCCTGCTTCAGGGCAAAGAGGATATCTTCCTCGTGATCGTCCATCCAGTGAGACAGATTCTCCAGCTGGCGCAGGCGGAAGGAAAGATCCAGCGTTTTGCCCGTGGCAAAGAAGGCACGCTGATTGGGCAGAAGATCTTCAATGACAGCGCGGTCTTCCGGATGCAGATACAACTGACGCATGGTCAGCTCCAGATCCTTCTGCTTCAGGGTGCGCACCATGGGATGCTTCACCTGTACGGCCTTCTCGGCGAGAAGGTGCAGATCCCGCATTCTCAGCGGCGCATAGGGAACCACCGCGTCCGACGCGCCTTCCATGGTTTGCCGCAGGGCGGGAAGCACCAGCGCCATGGCCTTGCCCAGGGGCAGACCGTACTGGGTGTGTACCGCCTGTCCCAGCAGGTGTACATAACCGCCGTCGTGGCCGCGGAGGAGCAGAAGCCGGGCGGCGCGCTCGGCATCCACCGTCCGTGCATCCAGCATAGCGCGGCTGGCGGTCAGGGTCGAGGTGACTGCGTCTGTCCAGCAGGCATCCGGATGGCACTCCCACAGGGTGTCATTGGCCACGCCGTGGGCGAAGCGCAGGGACTCCATCACTTCCTCCTCACAGGCGTGAATGGGGGCAATGATGGTCAAGTCCGGCAATGCGCCGGGAAGATCCGCCAGGGAGGGCACGTTTTCCAGCGTGTCAATGAGGAGCAGGAAGAAATACTCCTTCTCCGCCTTGGGTGCGGCAGGAGGAACTTCCTGGGCAGATGCAGGCACTTCTTCTGCCGGTTGCTCCTCTTGTGCAGGGGACGCTTCTTGGGCTTCAGGTGCCTCTTGCGCTTCAGACGCAGTCTGTGCCTCGGACGCAGTCTGTGTTTCCGGGGCAGATTCCTCCACAGCAGCAGGCTCTTCAGCGGAAGGAGTAGCGTCAGACGTAGATGCTAAATCAGGCGAAGCAACGGAATCGGGCGAAGTATTTAAGTCGGACGAAGTATCTAAACCAGACGAAGCATTTAAGCCGGACGAAGTCCGTTCGTTGAGAAGCGCATCATCGAGGTTGGTCTTCTCATCCTCCGCTTTGGCGGAAGGAAGCAGGGACAGCAGGGGATTCCCGCGGCGAAGCTTCGCCATCATGCGGGACACGTCTGCCGCGTTGGATGCAGTCGCAAGAACCGCGCCGGTGCGGAGCAGGTGACGCTTGAGGGTGGCCAGGTCATCTCCCCGGGAGACCTTCAGGTTCAGCCCATCCGGCAGGGTCGCCTTGGCAGAGGATACCTCGGCAATGGATTTCTCCTTCAGCCACGCTGCAGCTTCAAGGATGGTTACAATCGTGTTTGCGGAAAAGGGTTCTTTGGATTTCATAGGATGTGCCTCCTTTCGGCGGGCAAGGGAAAAGGAAACATGGTTTCTTCCCCAGTGTAGCTAACACGAACCTTTGTCGGTCTTTGTTTGTGTCCTCAAGGGGGCTTTGCGGTCGCCCCCTTGACCCCTTCGCAGTCTCCATTTTTGAGGGGCACTGTTCCGAAACCTTTTTAGTTTCAATGCAAGTCTACTTCATCGGAGAGGACTGTCCGAAGGGTCCAGGGGCGACCGGAAAGCCCCTGGAATAAAGCAATCCTTAACCTACAGGCAACCGCCCAAGCATGACGCCGGAGGTCACCCTCCACCCATAACAACGAAGGATTTCCCTTCCTCCATCCCTCATCCATCCGAATTCACAAAAACATCATCATTCCCTGCGCCGCGGCTACCGCCACGCACGCGGCGGCGGCCACCGCAATCAGGCTCTTCCCCTTCCATGCCATCACCGCGGCAACTATCACCCCGGGAATGGCCGTCCAGATCGACGACGTTGCATGCAAGGCTTCCGGCAAGGTCATGGCGCCCAGCACCGCATAGGGCACGTAGGCCAAGAACGAACGCAGAAACCGGCTAGAAATCGGCTTGCGGATCAGCGTCAAGGGAAGCATGCGAATCAGATACGTAACCCCTGCCATCACAATCAAATAGGGCAGAAATGCGGAAAAGCTCATGATTCCTTCTCCTCCTTTACCGGGAACAGCCACGCGCCAATGGCGGACGCCACCACTGCACAGATGATGATGACGAATCCGCTGCTCATCCCCGACAGTGCAGGAATGTAGCGGAAACAGCAGCTCAAGGCAACGGCAATGAGCACCACCATGCACACGGACTTTTCCTTCCGCGCAGGAGGAATGATAATGGCCATGAACATGCCGTAAATGGCAAAGGTCAAGGCTGTGCGTACGAACTCCGGCAGGAGCTGGCCTGCCACCGCGCCAAGGAGGGTGCCGATGGTCCACCCCAGGAAGGGAAGCACCATCAGCCCGAAAAGATAGTCATGGTTCAGCTTCTCCGGCTGGGAAGCGGCCATGGCGAACACCTCGTCCGTGTTGGCAAAGGCGAAGATCATCCGCCGCGGGGTGTTCATGTCTTCCGCCATCTTCTGGCTCAGGGAGATGCTCATCAGCGCATAGCGAAGGTTGATAATCAGCTGCGTCAGCGCCGCCTCCAATAGGGACGCCTGGGAAATAATCAGCGGCACGCCTGCCACCTGTCCCGCGCTAGTCAGGTTCGTCATGGAGATGAGCACCGCCTCCAAGGGGGTCAGGCCATCGGCAACTGCCTTCATACCGAAGGCGAAGGACACGGAGAGGTAACCGATGCCGATGGCAAGGCCATGGCGGAAGCCTTTGATAAAACTGGCGTTCAAGGGAGTTCACACTTTCTGATGTATTCATTTTTCGGGCTTCTTTGCCCGGAGCGATTCCTTCATCGGAGAGGACTGCCCGAAGGAGTCCAGAGGTAAGAGAGCGGCTACGCGCCAGTGGCGCGTATAGCAGC
>CAVBFK010000162.1:0-11535 GCA_963594395.1 Lachnospiraceae bacterium | reverse complement strand
CTCTATCGGGAAACGAACAGCAAGGCACGGACACCGATCTACACTTGCAAGACTTACATGAGCTACGGCAAGCAGCACTGCACACAGCACCGCGTGGAAGAAGCGGAATTGAAGGAAAAGATTCTTGAAACCATTCGCGCTGCTGCTCGTGCCATCACCATCAAGCCGGAGGACGTGCAGGATAAGTTGAAGAAGTCCCGCAGCAAGAAGGCTGAACAGCAACGGGATTCCCTCACCGCATTTCTCGCTAAAGACGAAGATCGCCTGGAACTGCTTGGACGGATGATATCACAGCTTTACGAGGATCGCATGGCAGGTGTCATCACAGAGGACAACTTCAACAAGCTGCGCGAGAAGACGCAGGCCGAGCAGAAAGAAATTGAAGAGCGTGTTGCCCAGATCAAGAATCAGCTGAACGGAACGCCCAAGGAAAATCCGCAAAACAGCCAATGGGCGGAGCTGATTGGTCAGTATACCGACCTGAAGGAGCTGGATCCTGAAACGCTGAATCGCCTGGTAAAGAAAATCGTGGTTCATGAGAAAATTGACGAATCCAATGTGCGGCACTTGAGCGTTGAGATCTTCTTCAATTTCAACGCCATCCCCAACATCGATGAGTATCAGCCGGATGAACAGCGTCCCTATCGGCTTGCAGCAGATGACAGACCTGTCATCAATACGGATACCGGCGAAACCTTTGCCAATATTGCCGAAGCCTGCGCCAGGTACCACACCACACGGCATAAGTGCCGCATCAAGGAAGTGTGCGACGGAAAGAGGCGAACGTCATTGGGGCAGCACTGGGCGTATGCAGGGTGAAGGAAGAAACAAAACCATTACGCAAAAAACATATACAGAAAGTGAGCAAATTTATTCCAGCAGTGCAGCAGTCGCATATGCATTCAAAGAAGCATTTGGAAACCATTGCTGGATATAATACAGGGGCGCAGTCAGTTTAACCAGACTGCGCCCTTCAAATTTGGCTCCAATGTTATTTGGGAAGTTCCCTTGTAAGTTCGATATGCCGATATGTGAAAATGTCGCCATTGTCAGCGGCATAAGTGCAAACCGACTGATTCGACAACACATATGCCTTTCCGGTTTCATTGAACGACTTGCTGATCATCCGGTTAGGAATGGCTGCCTCTGTTAAGGCATCCCAGGTATAATCGTCAAACACCATATATGCCGTCGCGGGTTCATTGTTAACTGTGGTAGATACATCTGGCGCTTCGTCTTTTTCATATGCCGCAACGAGACGCCCACCTGCTCCAAAGAAAAGTATAGAATTGCATTCTGAGCATTTCCATCCCTTATGAAGAACTCCGGGAAAATCCGTCTCAATCGTATCTGAACGGTACAGATACGGGTGCCCTGTACCCTCGTGCATTTTCTTATGACTCGGATCGAAAGAAGAAGCAAGGATGATTTCCCAATCGTGAACCGTTACAGCGACAAATTCAGTTCCGTCAGGAATACCATGGTATTGGATAGCATGCAGACACTTAGGGCATTGAATTATAGCCATGTTACTTTCCTCCTATTTTGAACATGACGCCCATAGAGACCCTCTTATTGTGTACTGCTTTAACGAACAGCCGCTCCGTATTCCCGTTTCATGGCATCAATAGAGACCACCCACTGCTTGCCGAACTTACAGACATCTACGCCATTGACCAGTTTTCCATAGGAAATGGCTTTTCTCAGCGTGCTTTCATTCAATCCCCAAAGCTCGGTAGCATCGCTGAATGCCATCAGTCCATCAAAAGGCGTTTTTACGACCGTCCCATGTTTCCAAAGCTCATCGCAGGACAGATCCAGATCGTCATTCCAAACAATCCCGTAGCCGCCCACATCCACAGTGACGCAGGCAAACTCAGCAGGATCGTTCTCAAGCTGCTTAAACACAGGCATTCTTTCAAAAAGCGGCTTCATGTCGTAGACCTTGGTAACACCCTCACTGAACTGAACGCTGAGCTTGAAGTCAGGGATCAGCGCAACATTTTTGATCTTGTGAAACATATGCAGCCCTCCTGTTACTTATTCCAGCGGTGGGAGTTTCTTGAACTCCTGTGTTTCCCAAATTTCCTGCAATTCATCTTTGTGAAGGAAAAGCCACTCACGCACCATTGCTAGAGCTTTTGCCGGAAGATTTCCCTCAAGCACTTCGCCTGTCATAAAGTCAATTGCAGCTACATCCTCGTTATAGATAGCATGAATGTGGGGCGGGTTATGCTCGCTCTGTAAGAAATACATCCGGATAATAATTCCATAAAATCTTGCCAATACAGGCATCGTGAAATCATCCTCCCTTCTTGCTACTTATAGTGTATCACGATATCGTGATATTGTCAATAAGCCTCATGAGTTTCACTTATCTGCATTATGCTCACATGATGTCAAATCTGGTCAAAATCGAACTACATATTTAGGCAGTGATATAGCGTTATCTTGTAAAAGGTTCATACCCTAAGATTTTGAACCAACCCAATATACAAGCATCTTCGCGCAACATTGGTGAGAAGTTGCCGTTTTGCAGGGAAATTTTACGTAAACAGCAGGAGGAAGAATCAAACATTGGCATTACCTTTCCTTGTACAGTAACAATATCTGTAAATAAATTGGCCGAAAAATTTTTTTCCTCAAACCTCTTGACATTTTGTCAGCCATAATACACTTCATCCCCGGCAGTTTCCCTCCCTCACTCCCCCAGCCACAGCTCCTTTTTTCTCTCCACCATTTCATCCACCCGGGCGATATACTGCTCGATGTTATACACGTTCGGGGCGCGGCTGATGCGGCCCTCTTCGGGATAGACGCGCTTGGAGATGCCGCCGGCGCCCAGGGCAAGGATGTGGGTGGTCTCTTCCATAATGTCCACATTGTACAGGCAGGCGTGGCCGGGGAGCGCGTAGCCCACGTTTTCCTGGTTGCCGGCCATGTACTTCTGGCGATAGAGGTAGTAGGGCATCATGCCCAATTCTTTCGCGGTTTCAAGACCCATGTGCACCATGGCGGCGGCGGTATCGCCGTCGGGCAGGGGCGCGTGCTCCAGGTGCATTTTGCTGGAGCGCTTGATGGCCAGGGTATGCACCGTCAGGCTTTCGGGGTGCAGTTCCTTGGCCTTTTCCATGGTGTAGGCGAAGTCGTCCAGCGATTCGCCGGGGAGGGCGGCAATCACGTCCATATTGATATGGTGAATGCCTGCCTCGCGTGCCATGGCGTAGGCGTCAATGATCTGCTGGGCGGTATGGCCGCGACCAATGACCTCCAGGGTGCGATCCACCATGGTTTGCGGGTTGATGCTGATGCGTCCCACGCCGTGATCCCGTATGCAGTTCAGCTTTTTCGCGGTCACGGTGTCGGGGCGGCCGGCCTCCACGGTGTATTCTTCAGCGCCGGGGAAGGTGTTCATCAGCTTGTCCATAAAGCGGGCAAATTGATCTTCATTCAGGGAGGTAGGCGTACCGCCGCCTACGTAGACGGCGCGCAGACGCTTTCCTGCTTCCTTCATCAACCGGGCGCAGGCATCCATTTCACGCCACAGCGCCGCCAGATAAGGTTCCACCAGCTTACCGTTGCCGATTTCACCGCCGGAGAAGGAGCAGTAGGCGCACCGGGTGGTGCAGAAAGGGATGCCCACATACACGTCCATATCGCCGTCGCAGGGCAGGGTCATGGCACGCTGGACGCTGACGATGCCGCGGAGGAGCTCAGCCTTTTCGGGCAGAATATCGAACTCCTGCTGCAGCTGCAGGGCGGCCTCTTCGGGATTCCGACCCTGGGACAGCGCCTCGTACATCAGGTGCGTCGGACGCACGCCGGTCATGCTTCCCCACGGTGGATGAATGCCTGTCACCTCGCGGCACAGCTCATAGGCGGTCTGCTTGCAGAGTCTGCGGGCGGCGCGCTTACGGTGCAGGTCGGTCAGGCGGGGATCATCTTCCACAGGGGGAATCGGCACCGACAGGGTCGCCGTATGGCCGTCCATTCGGCAGGTGCAGCGGTAGCACCCATCGATTTCTTCTTCTGCAAACACCAACCGAGGCTGATCGCCGTCCCAAAGGTCTTCAGGCAAGGCGAACAGCCGCGTTACGTTCTTCATTTCCGGCAGGATTTCTTCCAGGTAAGTTGCAAGCTCGGTCATGGTACACCTCAATGTCCCGGATAAATGGTGCATTTGTCGGCTACAGGCTTAATCTTCCTTAGGGAAACCATCAGGGCGTTTTCGTCCCCGCCGGGAAGATCGGTGCGGCCGTAGCCATAATGGAACAAGGTATCCCCCGTAAACAGGTCGTTGCCCGTTTGGTAGCACACGCTACCCTGGGTGTGGCCGGGGGTATGGATGACGTGAAAGGGAATGCCCGCACAGGTGATGTCCTCGCCGTCCTGCACGAGGCGGGTGGCGGGGCGCGCGGTAATGCTCTGGCGGATCATCCAGCTGGCGTTCATTTCAGGGGAAGACAAAAGCGGCGCATCCAGCGCATGGAGAACAACCTCAGTGTCTTCGCCGCGGAGGGCATCCACGCCGCCGATATGATCGAAATGGCCGTGGGTCAACAGGATGGCGGCGATGGTCTTGCCGCCGCAGGCGCGGAGGATCTTCTCCGGCTCGCTCCCCGGGTCAATGACCACGCAGTCCCTCCGCTCAGGAAGAGACAGCACGTAGCACTGATTATTCAGCATCCCCACGGTAATAGTTTTAATGTCCATCATCAATGCGAGAGGAAAGAAACCGCTTTGAAAAGCGTTTTCTCTCCTCTCGCGCTCTCCTCTCTTCCCGAAACTTTCATCATTTTTTCTGCAAAATGAAAATGCCGCAAAAGGCGTCCTCAGAATCCCTTTTTGCTGTCCATCAGCATGGTCACAGGACCGTCATTTACCAGATGAACCTTCATCTCTGTGCGGAAACGCCCGGTTTCCACGTGAATCCCCCGGGCGCGCCAGGCTTCTACCAAGGCTTCGTAAAGCTTGTTGGCTTCCTCAGGACGCATGGCGGCGGTAAAGCTGGGACGGCGGCTGCTTCTTGCGTCCCCATACAGGGTGAACTGGCTCACTGCCAGAATTTCACCGCCCACCTGATCCAGCGCCAGGTTCATCTTACCGTTTTCATCTTCAAAGATGCGCAGATTCGGCACCTTTTCCGCCATATACTGGACGTCCTTTTCCGTATCGTCCACCCCGGCGCCGATGAGCACCATCAGGCCGTGGCCAATCTGCCCTACCGTTTCGCCGTCTACCGTGACACTTGCCTCTGTTACACGCTGTACCACGCAACGCATCGGATCACCCCGTCACACGGAACACGTCAATCACGTCGCTCCGCTTTCTCAGTTGTTTAATGACCTTATCCATTTCGTCCTTGGTGCTCACTTCCAGCGTCAGGCGAATGGAGGAAGTCTTGGTTTTCTCATCGACTTGGGCAGAAATGGCCTTAATGGGCACGTTCATGCTGCCGATGTAGGTCGCCATTTCACCCAGCAGGCTCACATGATCGTAAGCCACCACCTTAATGGAGGCATAGAAGCTGGAGCCTTCGTTATCTGCCCACACAACGTCCACCTGACGTTCTGCTTCGCCGTTCAGGGCATTGGGGCACTCTGCCTTGTGGATGGTCACGCCGCGGCCGCGGGTGATGTAACCCACAATATCGTCGCCAGGGACGGGACTGCAGCACTTGGCAAACCGGACGGGAATGTCCATGTCGCCCATGCCCTTGAGGATGACGCCGTGGGTGGCCTTGCTGTTGGCCGCGTGCTGGGGTGCTTCCACCGTTTCGGGAATTTCCTCCAGCTTGGGTCCCTGCGCCTGCTCATGGGCACGCTGTTCATCAATCAGGCGGGTCACCACGTAGGCAGACGCCATACCGCCGTAGCCCACAGCGCCGTAGATGTCCTCCAGCTCCTGGAAGCCATACTTTTTCAGCAGGCTGTCATAATATTCAGGCTTAATGACGGCGGAGGGCTGGACGCCTCTGCGGCGGCACTCATGCTCCACCATATCGCGGCCGTGCTCGATGTTCTCATCCTTCATTTCCTTCTTCAGGAACTGACGGATTTTCGCCTTGGCCTGGGGCGTCTTGCAGACGCGGAGCCAGTCTGCGCTGGGGCCCTTGCAGGAGGCGGAAGTCATGACTTCTACCCGGTCGCCGGTTTCCAGCGGTGTATCCAGCGGCACAATGCGGCCGTTGACCTTGGCGCCTACGCACTTATTGCCCACCGCGGAGTGAATGCGATAAGCGAAGTCCAGGGGCGTTGCGCCTTTGGGCATGCTAATGACATCGCCCTTGGGGGTAAAGAGGAAGACTTCTTCCGAGAACAGATCGGTCTTTAGGGTATCGACAAATTCCTTGCCGTCCCGTGCATCGTTCTGCCACACCAGAATCTGACGCACCCAGTACAGCTTGCTGTCCAGGTCGTCTGCCGCGCCGCCGCCCTCTTTGTAGCGCCAGTGGGCGGCAATGCCGTACTCGGCCACACGGTGCATTTCCCAGGTGCGAATCTGCACCTCAAAGGGGAAGGGCATCTTCCGCCCGCCCACCACGGTGGTGTGCAGGGACTGGTACATGTTGGCCTTGGGCACGGAGATATAGTCCTTGAAGCGGCCGGGAATCTGGTTCCACAGGGTGTGCACAATGCCCAGCACCGCGTAGCAATCGGGGATGGTATCCACCAGCACGCGGATGGCGATCAGGTCATAAATCTGGTCGAAGGACTTATTCTGCAGCACCATTTTGCGGTAGATGGAATAGAAGTGCTTCGGGCGGCCGTCAATGTCGTAATGGATATGCTGTTCATCCAGCTTGGCGGACAGCTCCTCAATGACCATGCGGATATTTTCCTGCCGCTCGGCGCGCTTCATGCCCACCTTCTGCACCAGGTTCTGATAGCCGGCCGGGTCGATGTACCGCAGGGACAGATCTTCCAGCTCCTGCTTAATGGCATACACGCCCAAGCGGTGCGCCAGCGGGGCATAAATATCCAGCGTCTCCCGGGCAATGGCCACCTGACGGGCTTCCGGCTGATACTTCAGGGTGCGCATGTTGTGGAGCCGGTCAGCCAGCTTAATCAGCACCACGCGGATATCCTTGCCCATGGCAAGGATCATTTTGCGCAGACTTTCTGCCTGGGCTTCTTCCTTATCGGCAAAGTCCAGCTTATTCAGCTTGGTAACACCGTCTACCAGCTGGGCCACCTCGTCACCAAATTCCTGACGGATGGTATCCAGCGTAATGCCTTCGCAGTCCTCAACGGTGTCATGGAGCAGACCCGCCGCAATGGTGGGCGGATCAATCATCAATTCCGTGAGGATGCTTGCTACAAAGCAGGGATGAACAAAATAAGGTTCGCCGCTTTTCCGCTTCTGCCCTTCATGGGCCTTTTCCGCAAAGTGATAGGCTTTCTCTACCAGCTTGTAGCCGTCACCGGGGTTATACTTCTGCACCCGTGCCAGCATTTGATCCAAGGGCATCGCTTCATACGTCGTATACGTCATTCCGCATCCTCCTTTCCCAAAGGATCCATTATCAATCAATTCATGTGTCCGCCATTTGCCGCAGATAGCGCATCAGCGGACTGTCCCCCATGCTGAGTTTGCTCTGCCCCTCCTTGGGCTTCGGCGGCGGAAGAATCAGATGCGCCTCATAAGGCTCCAGCTGAACCTCGGCCAGCCCCACCTGTTGGAAAGCAGTCAGCCCCACCAGCACCTGCGCCTCCGTCATGCCGCACTTTTCTGCCAGTACCCGGGGTGTCAGGTTGCCCGCCCTGCAGGCGCGGTACAGCGTGCGAAGCTCTTCATCGGAAAGGGCAAGGGCGGTGAGTTGCTCTTTCAGCAGGGGATTGACGCGGAAGAAGTGCAGCTCCGCTCGGGGACAGCGTTCACGCAGCAGTGCCGCCTCCCCGGGAAGAAGATCTCCGTCCGCCAGCAAGATGTGCTGCCACTGATCCGTCAGTTTTGTCAGATCCGGCGCACACAGCAGGGTGTTGAAGCTCCGCGGCTCCCTTATCTGCCGGGCGGCGATGTCCACCTTTCCCATGAGGGCACAGCTCAGGGCTTTTTCCCGCTCGTGGGCGATGATCAGCGTTCCCATGCCGCCTGACAAAAGCTTCTTTGCCACGGCTTCGGTGACGGGTTTCTCCGCAGTTTCAACCCTGTTAAAGTTCGTCGCTAGCGTTGCCATTTCCTGCAATAGGGGCGGAAAAAACGCCTCCGCCTCAGGGCAGGGAATGATTCCCTCTGCCGCGCGTAATGCCTGCACCTGCAGTTGCGGCGTGACCTTGCTGCGGAACTCGTTCTTTTCCGGGGCATAGAGCACATCCACGGCTTCCATGCCTTCGTCTGCGGCATCGCCCAGGGAAAAACCGATACCATCCCGCACCTGCCCGTCGGAAAGCAGGGACAGCTTCAGGTGGGTCAGATCCTTGCCCACGCGGCGCATCTGCTGTACCTGCGCCCCCCGCGCCAGGAAGACCGGCGGCGGATTGCCGCAACCGGTGGGTTCCATGACGCTGAGCTGGTCAATCCAGTCCAGTGTCACGTAACTCAGGGGCATCTCCAGGTCATATTCCATGCGGGGAATGTAGCAATTCATGTCGCAGTTTTCCCGAATGGCCAGATTCAGCCGGCGCTTCAGTTCCGGCACCAGCTCTGCCCGCATGGTGAGTCCTGCGGCTTGCTCGTGTCCGCCGAAGCGAACGAATAAATCTTTGCACGTGGTCAGCATGGCATAAATGTTTACCCCGGGAATGGAGCGGCAACTGCCCACAGCCAGCTCCCCTTGCTTGCTCAGAACGATGGTGGGAAAGTGCCACTTCTCGCACAGCTTGCCTGCGGTCAGACCGATGACGCCGCTGTTCCAGCCTTCTCCCATAACGATGATGGCGCGGTCATCCCGGAAATCAATCTCCCGCCGCACGGCGTCTTCTGCAATCACCGTGATTTCACGCTCGATGCCCTGCCGCTGCTGATTATTCTCATGCAGATGCAGTGCCAGCTTTTCCGCCTCGGCTTGGTCGCGGGTCATGAGCAGTTTCACGCCGATGGACGCATCCTCCAGCCGGCCGCCGGCATTGATGCGGGGCGCAAGGCGAAAAGCGACTTGCTCGCTGGTAACAGGAAATGTTACGTCGCTGACGGTGATCAGTGCCTTTAAGCCCGGCCGGGCAGAAACCGCCATGCGCGCCATGCCTTCCCGCACGATGATGCGGTTCTCATCAATCAGGGGCACAACATCTGCCACGGTGGCCAGCGCGGCAATCTCCAGCTTGTCCTGGATGCCCTCCATGCCAAGCAGTGCCTGGCAGATCTTCAGCGCCACGCCTGCGCCGCATAGCCTGCGGAAAGGATAATCCCCCAGCAGAGGATTCAGCACCGCATCCGCCTTGGGCAGCTGCTCCGCCAATTGGTGGTGATCCGTTACAATCACCCGCATGCCCAGCAGTTTCGCCAGCTCCACTTCTTCCAGATTGGTCACGCCGCAGTCCACGGTAATGAGCAGTTTATAGCTTTCGGCGATCTCCCGCACGGCTTTTTCATTCAGACCGTAGCCCTCGCTGTGACGGCTGGGGATGCGGAAATCTGCCTTGGCACCCATGGCGCGGAGGGTTTCCAGCATGATGCAGGTGGCGCTGACGCCGTCCACATCGTAGTCGCCGTAGACAAGAATGGGCTCCTGCTTCTGCACCGCATCGCGGATGATGGACACAGCCTTGTCCATGCCCTGCATGAGCATGGGGTCATGCAGGTGCTCCAAGGAGGGATGCAGGAAGGCATCGGCTTTTTCCGGCGTATCAATGCCGCGGCTGAGCATCAGTCCGCTGAGCCAGAGGGGATGGTCGCCCACCTGGTGAGGTTCTCCGCCGCGTTTGATGAATTCAATCATGGAGGTGTGTCCTTTCTGGTAAATGGGTCAAGGGGTCGAAGACCCCTTGCAGGGTCCAGGGGCGGCGCCCCTGGTAGGGCGTGGGGCAAAGCCCCCTATATTGCGCTGAACAGCGAAGCGTTTTCAGCGCAGCGCTGCAATAGAGGATTGCTGTTTTCTTTGAAGAATATGTGCATCCTGCTTCCAGAGGGCTTTGCGGTTACGGGTCGAAGACTCTACGGGTCGAAGACTCCGCCCCTGGACTCCTTCGGATGTCCTCTCCGATGGAGTTGATTTGTATTGCAACTTGAAAGTTTCGGAACAGTGCCCCTCAAAAGGAAGGGGACTGCGAAGGGGTCAAGGGGGCGACCGCAAAGCCCCCTTGGCTTTAGAATAACAAAAACGGAGGAGCCCTGAAGGGCTCCTCCGACAGAGCTTGAGGATTAAGCCTTGGCCTTTGCCTGCTTGGGATGCAGCTTGCGTGCGCGCTTCTTTTCTTCCAGGAAAGCCCACACATAGCCGTTGATCATGTTGGCACTGTACACACCGCTGACGATACCAATGATGATGGGCAGTGCGAACTCGCGGATGCTGTCCACACCCAGGATGTACAGGGACACAATGGTGATCAGGGTGGTCAGGGTCGTGTTGACGGTACGGCCCAGGCACTCACGCACGGACTTGTTGACCACTTCTTCCTTGGGGGCAGAAGGCATCTTGCGCACATTCTCACGAATGCGGTCGAAGATCACGATGGTGTTGTTGATGGAGTAACCAACGATGGTCAGCATAGCGGCAATGTAAGAGCTGTTCATCTGGATCACATTGCGCAGCAGCACCATGAAGGCCCACATCATCAGCACGTCATGCAGCAGGCCGAACACGGCGGCCACACCGCTGTTGAAGTCGAAGCGAATGGCGATGTAGATCAGCATCAGCGCACCGGCCAGCAGCACGGAGACGAAAGCGTTGGTCAGCAGGGTCTGGCCTGCCACAGGGCCGACGTAGTTCACATCACCATTGCGGGAAGCGTTGGTGTACTTGGCAAACAGCTGCTCTTCAAAGGAAGCCTGCAGGGTCTGCACATCGTCTTGGTTAATGTCCTTCACACGGATGTTGATTTCATTCGTGCCCTGCTCGGTGATGGTGTAGGTGCCGATGTTCAGTCCGTTCAGGATCTCTTCCACATCAGCCTTGTTGTACTCGCCGCCCATGGCATACTGCATGGACAGGCCGCCGGTGAAGTCAATACCGAAATTCACGCCCAGGCCGAAGATGGTCAGCACCAGGGCGATCACCATAATGGCCGCGGAGACCATCAGGCAATACTTGGAGCGATTCTTTACAGTCATTTCTGCTCCTCCTTCTCAACCTGCTTGACCTTGGCAAACAGCGCAGTGTTCTTCACGCCCAGGTTGACGATGTTCTTCATCAGGAAGCGGGTCACGATCACAGCCGTGAACATGGAGGTGATAACGCCCAGCAGCAGGGTCTTTGCGAAGCCCTGGATGGAGCCGGTGCCGTAGAACATCAGCACGATGGCGGCGATCAAGGTGGTCACGTTAGCATCCAGCACAGCGCTCATAGCGTTCTTGAAGCCAGCGCGCACAGCGGCACGGGTCGGACGGCCGGCACGGAGTTCTTCATTGAAGCGCTCGAAGATCACCACGTTGGCG
>CAVBFK010000161.1:0-8647 GCA_963594395.1 Lachnospiraceae bacterium | reverse complement strand
GTCGTTGGTCAGGGGCGTGTCGTCCCAACGCTTGGTGTCGCTGCCGGAGGTCAGGGTCACATTGCGCTGCTCAATCACCAGGGTTGCGGGGGTGTAGGTGATGTTGTAGTTGGCGGTGATGTCCTGGCCCGCTGCGTCCACGATGATGGCATCCTTGGGCTGCAGGGCATCGGTGTAGGTGCCTGCATTCTTCGCGGTGAAATCAACGGTGACGCTGTAGATGCTCTCGCCGTCTACCAGACGGTCAGCTTCCACAGGGGTTTCGTTTGCGCCGTGCTCAGCGCCGTCATACTTGGCGGTGTTGCCGTTGGCGGTGACGGTCAGCTCGCGCTTGTTCACCGTCAGGGTGCCCTCGGTCACGGTCACATCATTGTACTGATCCTTGTTTTCGAACACCAGCTCAGCGATGGTGTTGTCGCCGCTTTCGCTGACGTTGGTCACTGTCTTATTGACGACCACCTTCACCACGTCGCCGGTGGGCAGCGTGATGCTGTCGCCTGCGTTCACGGTGTAGGTCTGGTCACCGTAGGTCACGGTGTAGCCGCCGTTGCTGTGTTCCTGACCGTCATACTCCCAGCTGTCGCTGTTGGTGGTGATGGTCACAGGGGTGGTGTTGGCCACGATTTCCAGCTTGCCGTACACGTAGGTGATGGCATAGTTGGCAGTGACATCCTCGCCGGCCGCATTGCTCAGCTTGGCGTTGGAAGGCACGTTGTTGGTGGTGCCAACGTTGGTGATGCTGCCGGTCACGGTGACGGAATCAATCTTGTCGCCGTCAGCCACAGCGGTAGCGTCATATTCGCTGTTCTCCAGCGCCTTGCCGCTGTACTGGCGGTAGTCACTGTGTGCAGTGATGGTCAGAGGCTTCTGGTTCACCTGCAGGCTGCCGTCGGTCACAACGAACTGCACCTTGGCGAAGTTGTCGTTGTTGTTGACGAAGCTGTCAGAGGTCAGACCCATGGAGTAGGTGCCTGCATCCTTGCCGGTAACGGAGGTGGAGACGCCGTCCTTCAGGCTGAAGTCTGCGGTGGTGTAGAGAGGATCGGAGATGCTCACAACCTGGTAATCGGTCACGGTGTGCTCTTCGCCGTCGTACACCACGGTAGAGGTGTTGCCCACAATGGTCACCACCACGGTGTCAGGGGAGACGATCTCCAGAGAACCGGTCTGATAGGTGATGACGTAGTTCTTCGTCACATCGTTGCCTTCGGCATCCACGATGATGGCGTTTTCAGGAACCAGCTTGTCCTCATAGGTACCAACTTCCGTTGCGGTGAAGTCGATATCCACCGTCTTCACGCTGTGGCCGTCGGCCAGGCGGATGGCGGTATAGGGATCAGTCTCGTTCTTGCCGTGCTCGTTGCCGTCGTAGGTCACGCCCAGGTTATCGTTGGCCTTGACGTACACCTTTTCATCGCCGGAGCCGCGCTTGGTTACGGCCAGGGTGCCGAAGACGGTGGTGATCACGTAGTTGCTTGCCAGGGTGCCGTCTTCAAACTCGTAAGAGAACGTGTTCTCACTCTCGCCGGCATCGGTCTGGCTGCCGGTGAAGGTCAGGTTCACACTCTCGTCGCCCACGAAGCCCTCGCCGGAAACGGTGAAGTCTTCCTTGGTCAGAGGCGTGCCGTCATATTCCTTGCTGTCGTCAGCACTGGTGATGGTTACCTGGCGGGGTTCGATGGTCATGGTGCCGTCGTTCACCACGAAAGTAACATTCTTGAAGTTGCTGTTGGTGTTGGTGAACATGTCAGCGGTCAGACCCATGCTGTACTCGCCAGCATTGGTGCCGGACATGGAGGCAGTGCCCTCAAAGAGGAAGTCATCCGCCGTGTACAGGGTGCTGCCGTCGATGGCAACATCATAGCCCACCACGGTGTGCTCCTTGCCGTCATAGGTGACGGTGGTGGTCTTGCCGGTGATGGTCACAACCACATTCTCGGTGTTCTCCTCCACGGTCAGGGTGCCGGGGGTCACGGTGATGTTGTAGTTGTCTGCCTTGGTGCCGTCGTTCAGAACATACTCCAGCGTGTTCTTGGAAGAACCAACCTCGGTCTGGCTACCGGTGACGGTGACGGTTGCGCCCTCGCCGTTCACGAAGCCTTCAACGGTGTAGTTCTTGTTGGTCAGAGGAGTCTTGTCATAGGTCTTCGTGGCATCCGCAGTGGAGATGGTCACGTCCTTCTTGCCAATCGTGATGGTACCATTGGCGGTGCCGGTCACGATGTACTTGCCGGACTTATCCACAGGATTCTCACCAACGGTGAGTTCCACGGTGGTTTCGCCAGCATCGGTGCGGGAGCCGGAAACCGTCACCACGTCGGTGAAGTCAGCCTCGGGCATGTCGCTGGTGAAGGTGGTCACGCTGTGTGCATTGCCGTCGTAGGTGGCGGTGATGCTGTCAGCGGTGACGGTGGCATTCTTATAGTAGTAGAAAATGATCTCGTTGGTGCCGGTGGTGATGACGATGCTCTTGGCATCGGTGGACACAGGCGTGCAGCCGGTCACATCGATGGGAGACTCGGTCACCGTGGCACCAAAGGTCTGGCTGCCGACTACCTTGTCGCTGGCAACGGACTCGGTGGTGCCGTTCCAGTAGTAGTGCACGGTGTAGGCCAGATCACTGCGCTTGGTGTAGGTTACGGTAACGGTGGTTGCTTCCGCGGGCATGGTGCCGCTCACCACGGACTGGCTGGGCACATAGCCGTCAATCGCGGGGGAGTTCACGGAATAGGTCGCACCGTAGGTCACGCTGTCGGTATAAGAAGGTGCGGCTTTGGTGCCATCCTCGTAAACATAGTTCACGGTCAGGTCGAAGACGTTCTTCTTATAGTAGACGCTGATGACGTTGTTGTCCTGGTTGTTGCTGATGGTCAGGGGCAGATTGTCCACATGATCCAGCACATAACCGTTGGGGCACTTATCAACATATTCGCTGACGGTGCTGCCGTAGGCCGCGGAGCCGCGAGCGGTCAAGGTGTCATCGGCCTTGCCGTCCAGGTAATACTTCACGGTGTAGGTGTAGTTGTTGGTGGTGTAGTAGAAGGTGATTTCCTTGCCGTAAGCATCCAGCTTCAGGGTCTGCGCTTCAGGAGCCACCACGGTATAGCCGGTGACAGCCACAGCAGACTCGGTAACGCTGGTGTCGAAGGTCTGGCCGGTAACGGTCTTGTCAGCCGCTACGCTTTCGGTCGTTCCTTCCTTATAATAGTGCACGGTGTAGGAAACATCGGTGTTGGGCGCATAGATCGCGTACAGCACGTTTTCGCCGTCGGAATTCACGCGGGCAGAAGCACCTTCAGCGAAGCTGGTGCCGGTGCCTGCCTTGTTGGTATTCCAGGAAGCGAAGTGATAGCCGGTCTGGCCGGAGAAGCCCACGCTGGAAGCCGTTGCGACGGTGATCAGGTTATTGTTCACCATGGCATCGGTGGTGGTGCGGGTGCCGTTGCCGCCGTTGGGGTCATAGGTCACGGTGACAGAAGCGGCCTTGGGGGCATAGTTAGCGGTCAGGGTGACATCGCCGTTCAGCTCCACATAGGCGCCGGGGTAATACTTATTGCCCTGGGCATCCGTCCAGTAAACGAACACCTGGCCATCGGGGGCGGTGAAGGTGCTGTTGGCAATACGGGCTTCGGTGTCAGGACCGTAAGCAAGGGTATCCACCACATCGGCACCGGTGCCTTCGCCGGCGGTGTAGGTCACGGAATAGGTCTGACCAACGAAGACAGGCGTGATGGTAACATCCTCATACAGAGGCTGGTTCACGTCGATGCGCTGGCCGTTTTCGCCCACCCACTTCAGCAGGGTGAGACCCTGACTGCTAATGAAGGAATTGGCCTGTGCATACACATTGGTGTCGCCAATGGTGGTGCCCAGGGTTACGTTTTCGTTGCCCTGGAAACCAATCTCGCTGTCCACGACAACCTTAATGGTCACATTCAGCTTAGCCTTTTCCCACTTAGCGAACAGGATCAGGTTCTTTGCAGGCATCGTCTTGCCTTCAAAGTTGTAAGGAACCGTGGTATCCGTTACTTGATCGGGTTCAACTTCATACCAGCCCTTGAAGTCGCTGGCTTCATAGCCATCGGGCACAGCGGGGGTCGCGCCCTTGCCGGAGATATCTGCTTCATACAGAATGCTCTCGGTAGTTTCGGAGCCCATGTTGTTCAAGGTCAGGGTATAGCTGTTACGAGAATAGTACAGATAGACCGTCGTACCACTCTGTTCAACATTCACAGACGTAAAACCGGTAATCTGCTTTGCGTTCCAGTTACCACGGGTCGTGCTTGCCGTCTGAGAATACTTTTCGCTCTTCGCATAATAGCGTGTAACACCATTATAAGTATAAGCGGTGCCAGTGCCATCAGGTGTCTCGAACATATAGTTCAGCTGATAGTCCGTCAAGCTGGTCTGCCAGTTTGCAGTGATGTTCTTGCCGCTGATAATATCGCTGGTCAGCGTGAAACGCTTAGAAACCCACTGGCTGGAAACACCAGAAGCAGTCCATGCATAGAACTTATAGTTCTGCTGTCTACGGCCGCTATTAGAAACAGGCAGCGTGGTGAAGTCGCCTGCCGTAGGCCAAAGGGCACTAATATCCTGCTCGTACTTAGCCGTGAAGCTGTACGTGCTCGAATAGGTCTGGCCGTTCATTGTCAGAACAGGCTTCGTGGTAAAGCTGTAACTGCCGATCAGATCCAGCGTGATGGTGTACTCATTTCTCGTGAAGTACACATTCAGCACAGAAGAGCCGTCAGCCGCAATGGTCACGGAGTCAGACTTCTCGAAGGTGAAGTATGTCCGATCGCTGACAGAAGTGGGCAGAGCAGCAGAGGAAGAGTCCATTGTCTGCACACTGCCGGTCAGTGCAGTCTTCGTGGCATCAGATGCCAAGACGGAGTAATTCTCGTCGTCAGCATTCTCGCCCCAGTACACCACGGTGTACTTCACCGAGATGGGATTCCAAACGGCGGTCAGCACAACGCTGGCGGAGGGGGTGTAGTTGCCGGAAACGGTGTTGCCGCTGGGATCCTTCCAGCCGACGAAGGTGTAGCCCAGGCGGGTGGGGGTCGTCACATCATTCAGGTTGATGGACTTGCCGTACTCCACGTACTGGCTGTTGACCTGCGTGCCGCCGTCGGTGTTGAAGGTCACCCAATAAGCAGGCACGGTCACAGGGGTCACGTAGGTATCGGAAGAAACCACGGTGTCGCTGGTGAATTCCGTGGTGGTGCCGCGGAACTTCCAGTGATCCACCATAGCGTCCTTAGGCTCGTAGTCCGTGGGGACATCCACCTTATAGCCGTTGGCGCTGGTGGCTTCCTTGGTCACGTGCACATAGGCGTCCGCGTCGTCGCTGGACATGAAGTACACGTAGTACACGTCGCTGTACTTCGCCTGAACGTCAACCGTGGTAGACTCCGTGTAGCCGGAGACAACGCCGAAGGTGAATTCGGTGTCGCCCACATACCAGCCCTCGAAGCGCTTGCCTTCAGCAGCGTCGGGGGTAGCAGGCACATAGACGCTCTCGCCATTGGTCTGGTTGACGATCTGCGTGCTCACCACGGTGTCACCATCCAGGAAGCGGAAGGTCACGTACACATCCGAATCCTCAGGATCGATCGTGGTCAGCATCGTCGCGAAGGGCTGCTTAGAGCGGCTGATATCGATGACATCTGCCAATGCAGTCATTGGCATGCAGCTGACGATCATCATGACCGCCGTCAGCAATGCCAGTGCTCTCCGCATGCTGTTTCTCATGTTTGCATCCTCCATTTTACGATGGTCTTCAGGGGGAAAGGGGAAACGGGGTTACTCAGCGTCAGCGACCGTTACGACCACGCGCCAGTAATCCAGGTAGTTATCCTCGGTGACCACAACATCCAGCCGGGTGCTGCTGCCGTCTGCCACGTTGGACCAGGAAGCATCGTCGGGGCTGGTCTGCCACTGAATGCTGCACTGGTTATTGCCGTAGCCGTTCAGCACAGCAATGAGGGTGGCTGTGTTGCCGAACTTGGCTTCCCCGCCGTTCCAGGACACATAGATGTCAATGGTGCGGTTGGGGTCCAGCTCGTCCACCAGGGTAGAGATCTTATCAGAGTCGGCCGGGATGCTTTCGGTGACAATGGGGTTGCCATTCTCGTCCAGCACCAGGTTGCCGTTCTCATCCTTTTCATAGGCAACAGGGGTTTCCTGTCCGGCGGGAACGGTGGCCACAGGGTTGCCGTTCTCATCCAGCACCAGGTTGCCGTTCTCTTCCTTCTGCCAGGTGACCGTTTCCGTTTCCGTGGTCACCACCGTTTCTGCCACCGTAATGTCCGGTGCGGCAGTTGCTTCCGCTGCAGGAGCTTCGGTTGCCATGACGCGGGGCTTCAGGTGCAGGACATACACCGCAGAGCCGGCCATCGCCGTGGGCATAACAGCCAGCACCAGAGCCAGCGTCAGCACCAGGGCAGCAACCTTCTTCATCGTGTTGCTCATGTGATTGCCTCCTTCTTGATCTTCAGGCTATGTTGTCAGGAACGGAGGAGCCGTGCCTTGGGGTTGGAACTCCGATCCTCGGGAATTTCGGTTTAGAATGAGTTTCTTCCTTATTATACGGGGTGTTGCGGATGCCCTGCTTACAGGACGGTCACAACAACCTGCCACATGGAGCCGTCCATGCCCTCTTCGGTGTCAATCCACAGAGAGTAGCCGGTAGCGCCTTCGATGTCTTCCCAAACTTCCTCGTTGGGATTCCAGCGCTGCCACTGCAGGGCAACGGTCAGGCCTTCGTAGCCTTCCAGCTCAGCATACAGACCCACGCGGTCGCCCACGGTAAAGGTGGACTCGTCGCCGAAGGCCACAATGCGCACGGTTCCCTCTGTCACGGGAGCGCCGGTCACTTCTGCTTCAGCGGCGGGAGCTTCCGTGGCTTCCTCGGTCACAGCAGGGGTTTCCTCGGCAACACTTGCAAAAGGCGTGGTGCCCAGGTCGGTCGCGGTGGTGCTGTCAGCCATAGCCACCGTGGAAATCATCATCGCAGCTGCCAGGATGGTGAAAAACTTCTTCATGATATCTTCCTCCTAATGTGTCATAACCCTGTTGCCAGGGTAGTCCTCACCTATTTAACTTTATCCACTACTATCATACACCATAGCGGTTACGCAGGTGGTTACAAATAGCCCTTGTGCAAAAGAATTTACAAATTTTTTGAAACTTTTTCGCAACGAACGCATGGGGAGATCGCTCCCCAGCGCTCAAATTGTGGTGCCTCTTTACTTCTACACAAGATATTGTGGTAACCAAGCAAGGGCGTTTTCATTTCCTAGGCAAGTCATATTCCTGATTTTCCTGCGCGGATTTGCGTTGGCTTGAATCAGGCTCAACTTGCAGGAACTGGATTTATGAATTTAGGGGGCATTTTCGGTTACATTTCTGTAACAAGTAGGATTTCCCAGCCTTGAAAATGGCGGCCTTGACAAACCGCCGTAGTATTGTAGCACAAAGATGTTTCACTACCATGACTATTTGAAAAACTTTTTTAACGAATTGCGCAATTCAGAGGATTCTGTTTCGTTCAATTTTACAAGAAAAGCGCCATGTAACCGATGCGTGACCGTTATCTTCACCTCGTTTGTCCCTTCTTTCATGCTCTATTCAGGTCGGTTTCACCTGTTCTTCACCTACAGAGGTTACTATTTTCCCATCAAAAGTGCAGGATATTCCTGCTTGGGAGGTGGCAAGCATGATCCGCAAGGCACAGAAGCGGATTTTCATCATCGGGCTGGTTGCCGTGGTTGCGGCCATCGTTTGCCTGATTTTCGTGCATCCCTCCCTCAAGGTTACGCCTGAAGTTACGCAGGTCGAAACCGCTGACCGTTCCGCCGCCGCTTTGGGACTGGTGGTGCAAGATACGGATGATGGACTGTACATTCTCGCCGTGCGGGAAAACAGCCTGGCTTCCCTGGCCGGCATCCGCTCGGGCGACTATCTGCAAAGCGTAGACGGGCAGAGCGTTTCCACGGCGGATGATTTGGACAGCATTCTGGCAAGCAGTGATGAATCCTCTATAACCTTTAAGGTGCTTCGATACGGCGCAGAGGTAGAAATCAGCGTTACTTTGCCTTGAATGAAGCGCCTTTCTCTGTTATACTGAGAGCAATGAAGGAGGCACCTACCATGAAGCTGTTGGTTGTTGATGACGAAGAGCGCATTCGCGATATTATCCGCAAGTATGCGGTGTTTGAAGGCTACACGGTGGAAGAAGCCGGCAACGGCATGGAAGCCGTGGAGAAGTGCCGCGCCAATACCTATGATTTGATTATTATGGACGTGATGATGCCCGAGCTGGACGGTTTTTCCGCCGTGCGTGAGATTCGCCGGTTCTGCCAGACGCCCGTGCTGATGCTTTCCGCCCGCGGCGAAGAATACGACCGTATTCACGGTTTCGAGCTAGGGATTGACGACTACGTGGTGAAGCCCTTCTCCCCTCGCGAGCTGGTCATGCGGGTAGGCGCCATTCTCAAGCGCAGCGGCAAAACCGAGCTGCCCGATCAGGATCAGGTGGTCATCGGCAACCTGATTGTGGACTTCTCCGCCCGCCGGGTAACGCTGAACGGACAGGTGCTGGATCTGAGCCCCAAGGAATACGATCTGCTGTTCTACATGG
>CAVBFK010000160.1:0-6528 GCA_963594395.1 Lachnospiraceae bacterium | reverse complement strand
GTCCACCATGGTGCCCAGCTGCTTGTCGTTAGCGCTGCCGTCCAGCACGGTCTCGATGGTCAGGGTAGCGGCATTTTCAACGGTCAGGGGGATCAGGCCGGTGGTTTCCAGGCCGTTTTCCTCGGCATAATCTTCACCGATGTAAGCAGCGACCAGGGTCCAGTTGCCTTCCCAAGCGGTAACATCGCTCTCACGGTCGAAGGTCATCATTTCTTCAGGATCGGAAGCCAGCACGGTAGCGGCATCAGCCAGCGCGATGCAGGGGAGCATCATCACAGCCAGGAGGAGAGCAAGAATCTTTTTCATCGTGGTAACACACTCCTTTTCTGCGTCAAGCAGCATTGCTTAACGACATTGTTTTCTTCATTATACCACAATCATTGAAAAAAGTGCAAAAGCTTTTCGCACAATTTACAATTGCGTCATAAGCAGATTCCGCGGCGATTACACACCAGAGTAAGCAGCGAAGCCGCAGTCGATGGGCAGCACCACGCCGGTGATGGCGGAAGCAGCAGCATCGTCCGTCAGGAAGAACACGCCGCCCAGCAGTTCCTTGCTGTCCACGAAGCGACCCATGGGGGTGCCGGCCAGAATCTTGGCGCTGCGGGCAGTGGGAGTGCCGTCCTCGTTGAAGAGCAGGGCACGGTTCTGGTTAGAAACCAGGAAGCCGGGAGCGATGGCATTGCAGCGGATGCCGCAGCCTGCAAAGTGGGTAGCCAGCCACTGGGTGAAGTTGGAGATGGCGGCCTTTGCACCGGAGTAAGCGGGGATCTTGGTCAGCGGGATGTAGGCGTTCATGGAGGAGATGTTCAGGATATTGCCGCTCTTACGGGCAACCATGTCCTTTGCGAAGGCCTGGGTGGGCAGCAGGGTGCCCTGGAAGTTCAGCTTGAACACGAAGTCCACACCGCTCTGATCCAGGTCGAAGAAGGTCTTCTGGCCTTCCTTGGCTTCGTGCTGATACTCGTTGTCAGTGGTAGCGCGGGGATTGTTGCCGCCGGCACCGTTCACCAGAATATCGCAGGGACCGAAGTCAGCCAGCACCTGCTGATGCACAGCTTCCAGAGCTTCGGGATCCAGCACGTTGGCCTTGTAGCCCTTGCAGATATAGCCGGCAGCGGTCATCTCGTCAGCCAGCTTCTTCACAGCTTCCTCGTTCAGGTCCAGGGCAGCCACCTTAGCGCCGGCCTGAGCATAAGCACGAGCCATCTCGCCGCAGAGCACGCCGCCTGCACCGGTCACAACAACAACCTTACCAGCAAAGCTAACATTCAAAGGCAGTTCCATGTTTCAATCGTCCTTTCAGTTATCAATTGAATCTATTTTGAAAGAGGCGGGCGGTCACTCAAGCGTGCCGCCGTTTGCCTCGATCAAACCATTGAGATAAGCGGAACCCAGGGCGCGGTCATACAGGCCGTAGCCGGGCTTGGCATTGGAGCCAACCTCGCTCCAGATCATGCGGCCGTGGTCGGGACGGAAGTAGCCGTCAAAGCCGGTCTCCACCAGAGCCTTCACGATGGCGTTCATGTCCAGGCTGCCGTCCTTGGTCAGGTGACCGGACTCCTCAAAGGAGGTGTCGGGCAGGATGCGGACATTGCGCAGGTGCATGAAGCCGATGCGCTTCATAGCGGAATACTTGCGGGTCAGCTTCGGAATGTCGTTCTTGGGGGAGCAGCCCAGGGAGCCGGTGCACAGGCACAGGGTGTTGGAGGGGCTGTCAACGATGGCCAGATAGCGATCCAGGTTCTCTTCGCAGGTAATGACGCGGGGGAGACCGAAGATCGGATAGGGCGGATCATCGGGATGCAGAGCCATGACCACGCCGCACTCCTCAGCCACGGGGATGACCCGCTTCAGGAAGTACTCGATGTTGCTCCACAGGCCTTCTTCACCCAACTCGCCATAGGCACGGATCAGGTCGCGAACCTCGTCCTGGGTGTAGCTGGAGTCCCAGCCGGGCAGATGAATGTCGTCCTTCAGGGGGTCGAGATCCTTCATCTGATCCCAGTACATCACCAGAGAGGTGGAGCCGTCAGCGGCCATCTTGTCCAGCTGGGTACGGGTCCAGTCGAACACGGGCATGAAGTTGTAGGTCACGCACTTGATGCCGTACTTGGCGCAGCGGCGGATGGACTCGCAGTAGTTGTCGATATGACGGTCACGCTCGGGCTTGCCCAGCTTGATTTCCTCCGTCACGGGGATGGATTCCACGATGTCGAAAACCAGACCCTTTTCGGCGCACTCGTCAACCAGGTGCTTGATGGATTCTTCCGGCCAAACTTCGCCGGGCTTCACGTCGTACACGGCGGAAACAACAGAGCGCATGCCGGGGATCTGACGGATCATGTCCAGCGTTACGGGATCGCTGTCACCATACCAACGGAAAGAACTCTTCATACTTGCTTAGCTCCTTTACGCAATGGGTTTGCTATTTACGTCGTCCATGGTCTTGTAGACTTCCATGGACTCCTCAAGGGTCATGCCGGAGGCAATGGCCTTCTTGCGGGCAGCGTTAACGGCCTGGATTTCCTTCATCTTAGAACCGGTCAGGGTGTAGCCCTTCATGGCGATCAGCGTAGCCACCCATGCAATCATGGGGATGACGCAGAACATCACGATGATGGCCAACTTGATGCCGGCGGAGTAGGGCGTTGCGTCGGTAGGCAGCTCGCTCAGGCCTGCGCAGAGCAGGAAGATGAAGGCCACCAGCGTCTGAGCCAGGGAGGAAACCAGCTTGTCGATCAGGGAGAACATGGTGCCCATGATGCCGGGGATGTACTTGCCGCTGCGATAGGTCTCGTAGTCGGAGCAGTCAGCCACCATGGGGATGGGCATGTCAGCCGTGGCGTAGTAGGCGCCGTAGCCCACACCAAAGAAGAGGATGAACAGGATGGTGTACAGATTGATGCTGCCGCCGCCGTTGAAGGGGAAGGACAGCGTCCAATCAGGATTGCCGTACTGGCAGAGGATCAGGAGAACCAGCACGCCAACGTAGCAGATCAGAGCCACGGAGACGTAGCGGGTCAGGGAAGCCTTCTGACCCTGCTTCTGAGACGTACGCACGGACAGCAGGAAGAAAGGCACAGCGAAGACATAGCCCAGGATCATCATGGGCAGGTACAGGGAATTGTAGTTGCCCATCATGATGCCGTAGAGAGCCAGCAGCACGGTGGTGTTGGTAGCGATGGCCAGAGCCAGCTTGCAGCCGGCACCTGCGACCATCAGGCGCTGCATGGGCTTGTTGGCCTTGATGATCTGCACATACTCGGAGATCTTGACCTTCTCCTGCTTGCTGCCGCCGATGCCGTAGAACTCGGGACGGTCCTTTTCAGCAATGCCGATGATGGCCAGAATGGTCAGCAGCACGGAGAGGGCGATACCGATGGGGGTGATGATGCGGTACAGGGTGGGATTCGCGTAACCGGAGGTCACGATCACACCGTTTTCAACCACGTCGAAGTTCTTCTTGATCAGCGGGATCATGAACTGCATGATGCCCATGCCGGCCAAGGAACCGATGGTGTTGAAGATGGTGAACAGGGGACGCTGGCTGGGATCGTTGGTCAGCACCGTCTGACCAGCGCGGGTGCAGCTGGTCTGGAAGGTGTAGCCGATGACCCAGATGAAGTAAACCAGGGTGAAGAGGATGTAGCGCCATGCCATCTGGGTTTCAGGCACCAGAGGCAGCAGGCAGTACAGGGCGATAACGCTCAGTGCCATGATGACGCTGCCGATGATCATGAAGGGACGGAACTTACCGATCTTCGTGTTGGTGCTGTCCATGAGGGCACCGATGATGGGGTCGGTCACAGCGTCAGCAATACGCATGACGGTGACCATGATGGAAGCGAACATGCCCAGCTTCAGCACGCTGGAGCCGAACTGTGCAACGTAGGAAAGAATCAGAACAAAGTAAACGTTGGTAGCGCCGTTGTTCAGCGGAAACAGCATCAGCTGATACGGCTTGGCGCGGTTCAGACCGTCATTGGCAGTGGCGGTAGCGGTTTTTGCCATGGATGAATCTCCCTTCTTCTCGAAATAAACTCTTTGTGAAGCCTTGATCAGGCGTCAACCCAGTTGGATTTCTGCGCGTTCTTGACCTTGCGGAGCTTGTAGCTCTCGTTGGGCTTATCCACCTTGCGGAAGTTGGCGTTGTCGGATACCTTGCCGGCAATGGCTTCTACATGGATGTCACCCGTCAGGGGCACGCGGAAGGTGAAGACGTGGTCGTTGCGGGTCATTTCCCCGAAGGACTTGCCGTTCACCAGCAGGCGAACCGTCTTCTCCGTGGAGTACACCTTGATGGTGGTGGTGCTTTCGCAGCGATCCACATACCGCTTGGAGCAGATATGCACGAAAGCCGTCTTGCTCCAGTTGGCCTTATAGAGGTAGAAACTGTCCTTCTTGGTCTTGCGGTCAAAGGTCACCAGACCCTTGTGGTTCATGCCGGGCTCGCCGCCCTGATCACGGGCATCGGCTGCAAAGTCGAACATGTTCCATACGTGGGTTGCCCACATGTAGGGGTGACGCTTGAAGCACTTGACCATGAATTCGTGATACTTGGCCTGATATTCCTCCGTATGGTCATTGCGGCGGTGGGAGGAATGCAGGTTCGGCATGCCTTCTGCACCGTACTCGCTGTAGCCGAGGCAGCGGTTCGGGTAGCAGAGGTGGAAGAAGCCGATCCACAGATCGTTCAGGAACATGCCGGGCACATACCAGCCCAGGTACAGGTTCCAGCTGACCACGTCGGTGATGTGGGCGCTCCGGTTGAAGGGGCCGCACATGGCGTAGCAGGCCAGGGTAGTGAAACGGGTGGGATCGGTGGTGTGCACCAGGTCATTCAGCACATGATGGTTGTCCAGCATGTCCTTCTTGTCCTTGGTGGAAATGGTGATCTCGTTGGAAACGCCCCAGCACACGATGCTGGCATGGTTGTAGTTCTGCTCAATGAGCTCCTTCATCTGGCTGATGGTGTTTTCACGGCCGTCAGGCATGTGCTCACTGATGTAGGGGATTTCTGCCCACACGACCATGCCGTAGCGGTCGCACAGGTCGTAGAAATACTGATCGTGCTGGTAGTGTGCCAGACGGATGGTGTTAGCACCCAGTTCGCGGATCAGTGCCATGTCCTCATCATGCATTTCGCGGGTGATGGCATTGCCGACGCCCTTGCGGTCCTGATGACGGCTGACACCGTGCAGGGGATAGGGCTTATCATTAAGGAAGAAGCCCTTCTTCGGATCCGTCTTGAAGGAGCGGACACCGAAGGGAATGTCCAGCACATCGGTGACCTCGCCGTTTGCGACCACCTGTACCCGGCAGGTGTAGAGGTAAGGATCCTCAATGCCGTTCCAGCGGTGTGCCTTGGTGATGGAAAGCGTGGCATCAGTGCCGGTGCCTTCGGCCACGGTGTTGCCCTTGGCATCCAGCAGGGTGATCTTCACATCACCGGCAGTGATGCGGCTCTGCACACGCACCTCGGCATCCTCACCCTTGGGCACGGGAGTGACCCGCACGCCGCAGGAGCCCAGATAGTCCAGGGCAAAGTGTGCCTTGTTCACAATCACCAGGCGAACATCGCGGTAGATGCCGCCGTAGAAGGTGAAGTCCGCCTTCTGGGGATAGACTTTGGTATTTTTGCTGTTGTCAACGTCCACCTGAAGCTCATTGGCATCGGCAAGGAAGGGCGTGATGTCCGCACGAAAGGTGGAATAGCCGCCATCGTGGGTGCACACAGGCTTGCCGTTGAGCGTTACGGCCGCAGAAGCGTTGACGCCGTCAAACTCCAGCCACACTTCCTCACTGTCTGCATCGAAGGCAGGGCGGGCAAAGGAATGCGTATAGTGGCAGGTGCCGCGCTTGTAGTCGTTGCCGCCGTCCTGTCCATCTACGTTGTTCCACGTGTGGGGAATGGTGACCTCGATGGTCTTGCCGTCAAAGCCGGTGAAATACCAAGGTTGACGAAGCTCAATGGTATGGCGCATATCGGTCCTCCTCGCTGTGAAATGACTGCCAGAGAGCCACAAGGTTTTCTGAAGATTAACTAATGAAAGAACTCTGCCTGATGAAAGACAGAGTTCAAACAGTCCAAAGCATTGGCTCGCAAACTCTGCCGTCCATGAGGACTGAAAATCGTATCGCTTAGGCCTTCACGGTCTTTTCCTTGCGGGCGTAGATCGAAATCTCACCCAGCAGGAAAGCGACCACAGCCAGACCGGCGAAGATCAGGAACTTGGAGTCGAAGCCCTTTTCGTCAATAGCCACAAATACGTCGCTGACGTACCAGTAGCAGCTATGTACAAAGAAGCAAATGGAGCAGCCGCTCAGCGCAGTGACCATCGCGGAAGCCAGACCGTAGCGGTGCATAGCCACCAGAACAACACCCACCACAAAGGCTGCAATCAGCAGACCCATGGTGTAGTAGTTGAAGCAATTACGATTGGTTGCACCAAAGGTGCCGTTGATAACCTTGAAGTAGATGCCGGCTGCCAGAGAAAGCACAGCTGCAATCAGGGTGGTGTAAAC
>CAVBFK010000159.1:0-2438 GCA_963594395.1 Lachnospiraceae bacterium | reverse complement strand
CACCATATCCACTGCAAAGCCGGCATGCATGGTGTAGCCGCCGCGATCCACCAGCAGAGGCGTCACCGCGCCCACATCATCCCGCTGGGCGTACATGAGCATTTCATCCAGCCAGTGGTCGTCTCGCTCCATCATCACAGAAGCATGCAGAACCACGATCACGTCTGCCGTGCTCTGCGCCACTGCCTGATTAATGCAGGGATACACGCTTCCCCCGTCCGTCCAAGGAATCCAATCGCAATCCAAGGCCTTGGCGCTTTCCTTCCAGGGAGAAATCACCATGCGATGCACGGGATGCGTGTGCCAGCCTTTCGTCCGATCCACAAAATCAGGCCAGGTTTTGGGGTCGCCGTTGTCAATGACAATCAGCTCAATGGTCTGCTCCCGCTTGGTGTCATAGTGCAGGCGCAGGAAGCCCCGCTCGATGGTGACGTGGCCCTTTAGGCCGGTGCGTTCCATGTGTTCTTCCACGGCACGCTTAGCGGCATCCAGGCACTTATCAATATGCTGATGGCTCATGGAGGCACCTACCGTGCGCCAGTGATACAGCACCCGCGGAATGTGCACAATCTTATCCGTTGCCTCGGCACAGCGGAGCATCAGGTCATGATCCTGACTGCCGTCAAAGTCCTTGCGGAAACCACCGACCTCCTGCAGGAGCGTCTTTCTCAGCACGGTCAGATGACAGATGTAGTTGCCGCTGCGCAAATCGTCCGGGCAGAAATCCGGCTTGTAGTTCGGCTCATAGAAGCGGGTGCCGGTTTCATCGACCTTATCTTCATCCGAGAAGATCATATCCGGCTGCTGCTCCACAATGGTCTTGGCCACGTAGTATAGGGCGTCGGCCGTCAACAGATCATCGTGATCGCACAGGGCGATCCATTCCCCCTGCGCCATTTCTGCCGCAAGGTTGCTGTTGCCGGAGATGCCCTCGTTAACCTCACCGTGCAGCACACGGAAGCGTGCATCCCGCTTGGCCAATTCGTCCAGCGCCGCCTTGGTTTCCGCCGAGGTGCTGGCGCCATCGTACAGGCAGGCTTCCCAGTTCTGATAGGACTGGTTTACCAGCGAATCTGCCAGAGCATCCAGCAGAACAGGCTTGGTGTTATACACAGGGATCACCACGCTGATGCGCCCTGCGGCCTGCACGGTCTGGTCTTTCTTCTGCTTCTCCAGCTCTTCCTTCTTAGGCTCCAGCTGATGCCAGAGCTTATCATAAGGCTTGGCCAGCCGGTCGTGCAGCTTTTCCAATCCGCGCCGACCCGTATACCAAAAGCCATTCCGATGTACGTAGCTTACCACACGGCCTGCCAATGATGCCATACATTCCCTCCAGGCCGCCAGTGCAGCCATTGCTTTAGATTTCTCTACATTATAGCAAGAAAGACGCTTTTCTTCAAGACAGAGATATAGTACTTGAATCTCCCCTTCCTTTTCGCTATAATGAAGTTTGCAAGTGCGTGGGATGCGGGTGCGTCCCCGTAGAAAGGATGGCTAAAACCATGTATAAAAAGAATGCCTGGGAAAGCTATACGGAAGCTGATCTGCAAAAGCTGAATACTTTCAGCAAGCGCTATGTTTCGTTCCTTAACAGCGGCAAGACCGAGCGTGAGTGTGTTGCCGAGTCGGTGAAGCTGGCTGAGGCAGCCGGTTTCCGCGACCTGGACAAGGTCATTGCCAATGGTGAAAAGCTGGTGCCCGGTGATCGCGTGTATCGTACCTGGATGAAGAAGGATATCCTGCTGTTCATCATCGGCAAGGAGCCTATGAGCAAGGGTATGAATATTCTGGGTGCCCATATCGACTCCCCCCGCATCGACGTAAAGCAGAATCCCCTGTATGAAGAGGAGAATCTCGCTTATCTGGATACCCACTATTACGGCGGCATCAAGAAGTACCAGTGGGTGACCCAGCCCCTGGCCCTGCACGGCGTGTTCTGCAAGAAGGACGGCACCGTGGTGACGGTGGCCATCGGTGAGAAGGACGACGATCCCGTCTTCTGCATCTCCGACCTGCTGATTCACCTGTCTGCTGATCTGATGAGCAAGCCCGCCAAGGACGTTATCGAAGGCGAAGCGCTGAACCTGATCGTTGGCGGTCAGCCCCTGAAGGGCACCGAAAGCAACGCCGTGAAGGCCAATGTGCTGAAGCTGCTGGCTGATACCTACGGTGTGGAAGAAGAAGATTTCGTTTCCGCCGAGCTGGAGATTGTGCCCGCCGGCAAGGCTCGCGATCTGGGCTTCGACCGCAGCATGATCTTGGGCTACGGCCACGATGACCGCGTGTGCGCATTCCCCTCCATGGCCGCTCTGCTGGACTGGGAAGGCGTGCCTGAATCCACCCTGTGCGCCGTGCTGACCGACAAGGAAGAAATCGGCAGTGTGGGTGCCACCGGTATGGCCGCTACCTACTTTGAAAATACCGTGACCGAGCTGTAC
>CAVBFK010000158.1:0-4057 GCA_963594395.1 Lachnospiraceae bacterium | reverse complement strand
TTTACGCCCAAAGGATTGAGTACCTGGGGCGACGGGCGCATGTTCATCCTGGGCACCAAGGGCTATATCGAAATGCGCAAGTACGTGAACATTGCCTCGGGGGAGAAGGGCGGTAATCACCTTTTCCTTGTGAATGACCGCGGGGAGCAGTATTTCAATGCCACGAATACCGTAGGGTTCCCCTTCTTCGGGCAGTTCATTCTCGATTGCCTGAACCGCACCGAAAAGGCCATGCCCCAAGAACATGCTTTCAAGGCCGCGGAGCTGTGTCTTCTGGCACAGAAGAATGCGGAGGTTGTTGCACCAAGATAACAGAGGCTATCTGATTGACATTGTATTCTACAAATCCTATAATACATCCAGGCCGTCATGAACGTGGCGGCTTGTTCTTCAGTCAGGGGTTAGTTATGTATAACCGCATCTTTTTGAAAGGAGTTCAACATGCTTCAAGTATTGTGTATCCCTTTCCTGGGCACAACGTTGGGTGCGGCGATGGTTTTCTTTCTTCGGGGAAATATTCCGGCACGGGTGGAGAAGCTGCTGCTGGGGTTTGCATCCGGGGTGATGATTGCCGCGTCTGTTTGGTCGTTGCTGATCCCCGCCATTGACATGTCGGAAGGCGGAACATTGCCAGCCTGGTTTCCGGCGCTGGTGGGATTCCTTGCTGGTATCGCCTTCCTGCTCTTGCTGGACAGCGTGATTCCGCATCTGCACCGCCACAGTGACACACCGGAAGGCATCCGGGCGAAGGTTTCCCGCACGGCCATGCTGGTCTTTGCCGTCACCCTGCACAATCTGCCGGAGGGCATGGCGGTAGGCGTCACCTATGCCGGCGCCGTTTCCGGGCAAGCAGATATCAGCATGGCGGGCGCATTGACCCTGGCGATGGGCATCGCCATTCAGAATTTCCCGGAGGGAGCGATTATCTCCATGCCTCTGCGCGGAGAAGGCACGCCCAAGGGGAAAGCCTTTCTGTACGGCGTGCTGTCAGGCATTGTGGAGCCTATCGGTGCCCTACTGACCATTCTGCTGGCACAGCAGCTGACGCCGATTCTTCCGTATCTGCTTGCCTTCGCGGCGGGGGCTATGATCTACGTTGTGGTGGAAGAGCTCATCCCCGAAAGCCAAAACGGCGCCCATTCCAATCTGGGCACCATCGGCGCGGCCACCGGTTTTGCCTTGATGATGGTGCTGGATGTGGCACTGGGATAATACGGCGAATATTTTTTGATGCGAAAATGAGTTCGCTTTTTTCGGTGTTCCCCTTGCAAAGATGGGGAATCCGTGATACCATTCATTTGCAACGAAATTTGGCGGAGTTACACTTCGCATTTCCTATAGTATTGCAGAAAAAATGGAGGGGAAATTATGGCACCGAAGAAGGCAACTGCCACCAAGACAGATAAGGTGACGAAGACGTCTGAAAATCCTCAGGAAGAGAAGCTGAAGGCACTGGAGCATGCACTGGCTGACCTGGATAAGCAGTATGGCAAGGGCGCGGTGATGAAGTTGGGCGAGAATGTGACGGATCAGAATATCCCCGTCATCCCCACCGGCTGCTTGACGCTGGATGCGGCGCTGGGCGTGGGCGGCATTCCCCGCGGCCGTATTGTAGAAATTTATGGACCTGAATCTTCCGGCAAGACCACTGTGGCTCTGCACATTATTGCCGAGGCGCAGAAGGCCGGCGGCATTGCCGCTTTCGTGGACGCAGAGCATGCCCTGGATCCTGCCTATGCCAAGAAGTTGGGCGTGAATATTGACGAGCTGTATGTGTCCCAGCCGGATACGGGCGAGCAGGCACTGGAAATCGCAGAGGCACTGGTTCGCTCCGGCGCCCTGGATGTGGTGGTCATTGACTCGGTTGCCGCCCTGGTGCCCAAGGCTGAAATCGACGGCGAGATGGGCGACAGCTTCGTGGGTCTGCAGGCTCGCTTGATGAGCCAGGCACTGCGCAAGCTGGCAGGCATCATTAACAAGACGGGCTGCGTGGCCATCTTCATTAACCAGCTGCGTGAAAAGGTCGGCGTGATGTATGGCAATCCGGAGACTACCCCCGGCGGCCGTGCTCTGAAGTTCTATGCCTCTGTCCGCTTGGATGTGCGCCGCGGTGAACAGCTGAAGGAAGGCTCTACCGTGGTGGGCAACCACACCAAGGTCAAGGTGGTAAAGAACAAGGTGGCACCGCCTTTCCGCATTGCCGAGTTTGACATTGTGTACGGCGAAGGCATCAGCAAGGAAGGTACCCTGCTGGATCTGGCCGTGGAGCGCGACATCATTCACAAGAGCGGCGCATGGTTCTCCTACAAGGATCAGCGCATTGGTCAGGGTCGCGAGAATACCCGTCAGTTCCTGAAGGCACATCCGGAGATTGCCGATGAGATTGACGCCATCATCCGCGCAGAACTCATTAAGACGGACAATCACGTTGTGGCAGAAACTCCCGCAGAGGAAGGCGAAGAAGAGCCTGAAACCTTTGAGGAAGAGGACGATCTGGCTCTGCTGGAAGAGGATCTTCCCGATGAAGAATAAGCTTTTCTAAAATTACAGAATCGCAATAAGCCCTTGGGTGGCGTTGGAGGGCTCGCAAGCCCTCTAACGCTAGGTCGAAAATCAGCGACAGGCGCGGCGATATTCGCCTCAAAGACTTGCCGAAAACGACTGTTTGATGTATCATTACATCATTGCAGGCGCGACGCATCAACAGCGCCGCGCCTGTTTTGCATCCTGCTGAAAGGGCACTTGAAATCATGAAGAAGATCGTTCTTACCGGCGGCGGAACCCTGGGGCATGTGACGCCTCATCTGGCCTTGATTCCGCATCTTCAGGAAAAAGGATATGAAATCCACTATATCGGCACAGAAAAGGGCATGGAGCGGGAAAAGATGGAGTCCGTTCCCGGCGTTACCTATCATGCAGTGAAGAGCGGCAAACTGCGCCGCTATTTCTCCTGGCAGAATTTCACTGACCCCTTCCGCGTTATTGCCGGCGCCTTTCAGGCGTCTCACGTCATTGGCAAACTGAAGCCTGACGTGGTGTTCAGCAAGGGCGGCTTTGTGGCCGTGCCTGTGGTCTTTGGCGCCTGGGTGCATCATGTGCCGGTGCTTTGCCATGAAAGTGATCTGACCCCCGGATTGGCCAATAAGCTGTGCAAGCCCTTTGCCAAGAGGTTTGCCACCACCTTCCCCGAATGCGCCGCGGCGCTGGGTGACAAGGCGGAAATGACGGGTACGCCCCTGCGGCCGGAGCTCTTCAAGGGCGAGCGCGCCAAGGGATTGAGCCTTCTGCACTTTGACGGAAGCAAGCCCGTGTTGCTGATGATGGGCGGCTCTTCCGGCGCCCAGTCTGTCAACAAGGCATTGCGGGAAGCACTGCCCAAGCTGACGGCACAGTTTGATGTGGCACACATCTGCGGCAAAGGCAATCTGGATGCGTCCCTGGAAGGTACGGCCGGCTACACGCAGGTGGAATTCCTGGATGCAGATTTACCGGATGCCCTGGCGGCGGCGGATCTGGTGCTGTCCCGCGCAGGCAGCAACGCCCTGTGCGAATTCCAGGCGCTGGCCAAGCCTCTGCTGCTGGTGCCTTATCCCAAGGGAGCCAGCCGCGGCGACCAGATTCTGAACGCGCAGAGCTATGAGAAGCGCGGCCTTTGTCATGTGCTTCTGCAGGAAAATATGACGGCAGATACCCTGACCGATGCCCTGATGAAGACCTGGGCTGACCGGGAACAGCTGGCCGCGGCTGTCAAGGCCGCACCGCCTGCAGACGGTACCAAGCGTGTGCTGGAAATGATTGAAGAAATTCAGAAGTGAATAAGGGGAAAACCATGAAGCGTAGCGTGCTGGCGCTGTTGACGGCGCTGCTTGTGTTACTGACGGTCTGTGCCTTGGGTGAAGAAGTACAGCCTGAGGACGGGTTGGATGATGAAGGCTTTGAAATTGAACTGACGGATGACCGCGAGCTGAAGGAAGGCGACGAGGGCGATGATGTGGCAGAACTGCAGTATCGCCTGATCGACCTCTATTACCTTTCTACGGAGGCGACGGGCACCTAT
>CAVBFK010000157.1:0-2484 GCA_963594395.1 Lachnospiraceae bacterium | reverse complement strand
GGATGAAGGTGGACGTACGCATATGGTCGCCGATAATGCGGAAAGCCTTGGTCACGGCGTCGCTCTCGCCGTAGGTGTGGCCGCTCAGCTCAGCAATCTTGGCCAGGATGCCGGTGAAAGCATCAGTCTCATAAACGGTCTTCTTGCCGGTCAGCACGCCGATGGTACGCTCCAGACCCATGCCGGTGTCCACGTTCTTCTTGGACAGCGGGATGAAGGTACCGTCAGCCTGCTTGTTGTACTGCATGAACACGTCATTCCAGATTTCCAGATAACGGCCGCAGGAGCAAGCGGGAGAGCAGTTGGGGCCGCAGGGCTCCTTGTCGGTGATGATGAACATCTCCGTGTCAGGACCGCAGGGGCCGGTGATGCCGGCAGGACCCCACCAGTTATGCTCCTTGGGCAGATAGAAGATGTGATCCTCTGCCACGCCCATGGAACGCCAAATGTCATGGCTCTCGGTGTCGCGGGGGCAGTTCTCGTCACCCTCGAACACGGTGAAGGCCAGGCGATCCTTGTCCAGACCCAGGTACTCAGGGCTGGTCAGGAACTCCCAGGACCAGGAGATGGCTTCCTTCTTGAAATAATCGCCCAGGGACCAGTTGCCCAGCATTTCGAAGAACGTCAGGTGGCTTGCATCGCCCACGTCATCGATATCGCCGGTACGGATGCACTTCTGAACGTCCGTCAGGCGGGTGCCGGCGGGATGGGGCGTGCCCATCAGATAAGGCACCAGGGGGTGCATGCCGGCCGTGGTAAACAGCACGGTAGGATCATTTTCAGGAATAACGGAAGCGGACTGAATGCGATGATGTCCCTTAGATTCCATGAACTTCTGGAACATTTCGCGCAGTTCCGCGGATGTAATCTGCTTCATAGGAATATCTCTCCTTCCAAAACTGCCAAACGTGCAACGAACATTATAGCAAATTCAACTATCTTCTGCAAGCAGGGAGACGTGAAATCCTGTGTCTTCTTCACGTTTCTTATGCATTGGGTTCCGGGGTAGGCAGGGAAACCACCGGCGTGGGGGTCGGCTCCAGGGTAGGCGTCGGTTCAATCGTAGGCGTGGTCAGCACATCCGCATAGAGTGCTTCCAAGGTTTCCACGCTGGCGGTACCCGTCACCTTCAGTCCCACAGCCTTCTGGAAGTCCTTCACGGCCTGCACCGTGCCGTCCAAGTAGGTGCCGGAGCACTTGCCATGGTAGTAGCCCAGCTCCGTCAGCTTCATCTGCATCCAGTACACAGCCTCAGAGGAATCATTCTTCTTCAGCTGTGCCAGCGGCAGGGGCGGCTGACCGTCCGATGTGTATTCCGGGCTTGCCGTGGGTTCAGGGGTCTCCTTGGGAAGCATGGTCTTCGTGTTCAGTTCCGGCAGTGCCAGGGAGGCGCGAAGCTCCGGATCGGACGGCATGTCTTCCACAATGCTGACCACCGTGCCCTCGCCCACGTTATCATAAATCCACTTGGCATCTGCCACCGTCAGGCGGATACAGCCGTGGGAAGCACGCTGACCCAGGTGCTTATAGCTGCTGACCGACAGTGCCATAGTATCCACCTTGTTGTAAATCACAGAGTGGAACGCGATAGAATCGTTGATCTTCGTCCAGTACCGCGCGTGACTGCCCCAGGTAGGGAAGTAGCACCACTTGGCCTTGCGGCCGCTCAACACCCAATCGCCCACATCGCTGGGGTTCTTTTTGGTTCCTGTGGAGCACAGCATCTGGCGGACAATCACGGTATGCTCATTGTTCTCATCAAGGCCGTACACGGTAGTCACCTGGTTGGCCACGTCCACGGTAATGGCATAGGGCACCGGGGTGGGCGTTGCCGTAGGCTTGGGGGTTGCATCCGGCAGAACCACCGAGGCGTCATTGAAAATCAAATTCCAAGTAACCTCGCCGACAATGCCGTCCACCGTGACGCCATTCTGCTTCTGCAGGGTTTTTACGGCGGTCATGGTCTTGCCCAGGAAGTTGCCGCTGATGGGACCGGAGTAATAACCCAGCTCCGTCAGGCGGGTCTGCAACTGCTTCACCAGCGTGCCCGTGGAACCTTTGGCCAGACGTTCGGTATACTCCACCGTGCCCTGCATGACCGTGCCAAGGTCGCTTGACGTGGCCTCGTTGGTGGTTTCGTCAATCCGGAAGAGGATTTTCTGGGTATCAGGATCCGCAATACCGGTTGCTTCTTCGCCATTGGCTTCCTGGAAGGCGCGAACGGCTTCCTCCGTCGTATCCTGATATTCACCGTCTACATCGCCTTTGTAGTAGCCCAGCACCGTCAGGCGGGTTTGAAGCTCTTTCACGTCATCGCCGGAGCAACCGTTTTTCAGCGGGCGATACTGTGCCGCGAACAGCACACTCTGGGTCTTGGCATCTGCCTCGCCGGTAGCCTCCAGATCAAAATCCGTCTGGAAGGCACGCACAGCCTCCGTGGTTGCGGCATCATAGGTGCCCGTCGCCTCCGTAGAAAGGTAATAG
>CAVBFK010000156.1:0-7456 GCA_963594395.1 Lachnospiraceae bacterium | reverse complement strand
CAGCTATTGAATCTGCGGGAAAACCCGACGACCACGGCACGCGTGGTGGGGCAGTTTGCCAACGGCACGAAGGTCACCATGCTCCATCAGGGAACGGAATGGTGTAAGGTGCAGGTGGTGAAGACAGGCGCGGTAGGCTATATGATGACCAGCTATTTGAAGCTCTATAATCTGCCCGGCGTTCCCGTGAAAACGGTCAATCACCCGCAGAAGACGTACGTGAATCTGCGCAGTACACCATCGCAAACCAGCGGCAAAGTTTTGACACGCATTCCCCATGGCGCGACTGTAACGGTTCTGATTCCCGGCGACAGTTGGGTGAAGGTTCGTTACAACGGTTATGAAGGCTACGCAATGGCCATTTTCCTTAAATAATCCTTCGGCGGCAGATGCCAAATGTATCTGCCGCTGAAACTTTATGGGGAAGACGCAAAAGAAGGCTTTGAACATTTCGCAAACACCCGGGCGCGCGCTTGACTTGCTATCCTGTTGTGCTTATAATTTCAGTAGAACCATTTGTCCTGAAAAGGGCAAAGAATGGGAGGTTGCTCATGTTTACGATTGGCAATGATCGGGTTGCACTCGTTACGGATACGTCCTGCGATCTTAGCGATGAACAGCTGGCGGCTTATGATATTCGGCTGGTTTCGCTGCGCGTGGCTACTAGTCAGGGAGAATTCCGTGATCGGGTGGAGATCTCCCAGGACGAGCTTTATGAAGTGTTGAAGACGGAAGTGCCGAAGACTTCTTTGCCGCTTCCGGAGGATGTGTCTGCCCTGTACCGTCAGTTGCGCGAGGAGGGATGCACGCGAATCCTGCACATTGCCATGAGCTCTGGCCTCAGCGGCACCTATAACATGGTGCGCATTTTGGCAGAAGATTTCACGGATATGCAGATTGACGTGTATGATTCCCATACCCTGTCCTGTGGCCTTGGCCTGCTGGTGCTGGAAGCTGCCGAAGATCTTACCAAAGGCATGACGGTAGAAGAGACCATGGAGCACCTGGACCATGTGCGCGGAACCCAGCTGGGAACGTTCGTGATCCGTACGCTGGAATTCCTGCGAAAGGGCGGCCGCATCGGCACCGTGGAAGGCGTTGTGGGTACACTGCTTCAGTTGAAGCCGGTTATCTTCGTCAATGACGAGGGCGTTTATCAGACGCTGGCCAAGGCACGCGGCTTCAACAATGCGCTTACGACCATGTGCGATGAGTTTGCCAAGCGCTACGCCAATTGCCGCGTTCGCCTGGCAGTGGTGCACGGGAACGCTTATGAAGATGCCGTGAAGCTCCGCGACCGCCTGTGCGAACAGATGGATGTGGTGTCGTCCTTTATCAGTCCGGTCAGCCCTGCCCTTGCCATTCATACGGGTCCCGGACTTCTGGGCGCGATTGTCCAATTTGCAGATTGAGTCATAATCATTTGTTGGCGAAACCATCAAAAATCACGATTGAGGAATGGACACAGCATCTTTGAAAAAACTGTTGTTCATTCCTCAAAAACTATGCTATAATGTCTTGATGTGTGCCCATGCCTGAAAAGGCAAAGCAACCCATTGACGAGGGAGGCGAATCCATGTCCCTGATGGAATTCCCGGCATCAGCGCCCGAGGAGGCACGGCTTCGCAGTCCGTTGCAGCTGGCGCATTTGGGAGACGCAGTGTGGACACTGCTGATCCGCACCAGGCTGATTGCCAAGGGGCGAAATGCTCACCATATGCATCAGGATGCTGTGGCAGGGGTCAATGCCCATGCGCAGGCTGTCGCGATGGATAAAATTGAGCCGCTTTTGACCGATGATGAGCGGGACGTTGTGCGCAGAGGCCGCAATGCGCACGCAAGGCATGCGGCACCCAGGCACCAGGATCCGGCGGACTATGCAAAGTCCACGGCGCTGGAGGCCTTGTGCGGTTATTTATATCTGACAGGGCAGGAGGAGCGTCTGCTCCAGCTGTTCGCTGTCAGTCAGGAGGAGAACGAATGCCGGCAGTAAAGCAACATGTGGCACTGATTCGTCACACCCTTTCTCCGGAAGAAGTCGTTGCACTGGGGGCAAGACTGTGCTACTCACGTGCCACGGTGGATGATCTTTTGCAGCGCGTAACGGCGAAGGATCAAACGGATTTCTGCAACCGTATTTTGAATATGGGACATGAATCCGTCATGGAGCATGCGTCTTTCACCTTTGCGGTGGAGGGCGTGAGCCGTGTGTTGCTGGCACAGCTGACGCGGCATCGTCTGGCTTCTTTCTCAGTGCAGAGCCAGCGGTACGTTTCTTACGAAAAGGGCTTCGGCTACATTGTTCCGCCGAAGATTGAGGCACTGGGTGAGGAAGCTGTGGCAGAATACGAAGCGCAGATGGATCAAATGCATGCGTGGTATGTTGCCTGGCAGGAGAAGCTGGGCGCCTGCGGTGAGGGCTCGAATGAAGATGCCCGCTTCGTGCTTCCCGGTGCCTGTGAAACGCGGCTGATGCTGACCATGAACGTACGTGAACTGCGTCACTTCTTCAGCCTTAGAATGTGCAACAGAGCCCAATGGGAAATTCGCGCCTTGGCGACGGAAATGCATCGCCTGTGCATGGAGGTTGCCCCTGTGCTCTTTGCAGATGCAGGCCCAGGTTGCCTGAATGGCGCTTGCCCGGAAGGCGAGAAGTGCTGCGGACACCAAAAGGAGATTCGTCAGGCGCGTGCCGCCATGCTGGAAGAACTTAAGCAAACTGAACAACAGTAAGGAGATTTGTCAAAATGGCTTTCTATAAGGATGCACCGAACCATCACCCCCACAAGACCAACTATGCCGCTCAGGGCTCCTGGGATGACGAAGGAACCCACTACCGCGGAAACAATAACAGCCGTCGTTTCGGCCCTGATCAGGATGAACAGGGCGGCCAGCGCGGCGGTCAGCACCGCACGGGCTATAAGGCAGGTGGTTACCGCGACGGTCGTGCCAATTTTGAAGGACACGATAACCACCACAACCAGTACGGCGCCAACAAGGGCGGTTATCGTGATGACCGTTCCGGCAATGCCCGTCCCGCTGGCAAGAGCAACTTCCGTCCTGCCCGTCAGGATCAGGGCGCACGGGGCAACTATCGCGATTTTGAGCATCGCGCTCCTGAGGCTCCCCGTAAGCCTGTCGCTCCTGTGAAGCCCGCACCTGTTCCCGTCAAGGTTGTTCCGGTGCAGGCAGAGCCCCTGCCGGAGAATCTGCTCAGCGGCCGGAATCCTATCCGCGAAGCCATCCGTAGCGGCCGTGATATCGAGAAGCTCCTGGTGCAGCGCGGCGAACTGTCCGGCTCTGCACGGGAAATTGTGCAGATGGCACGGGAAAATCACATCATCGTGCAGGAAGTTGAGAAGAGCCGCCTGGATGAGATTACCCCTCATCATCAGGGCATGCTGGCCTTTGCATCTGCCTATCAGTATTCAACGGTGGAGTCCATGCTGGAAATGGCGCAGGAGCGCGGGGAAGATCCTTTCCTGATCCTGTTGGACGGTGTCACCGATCCCCACAACTTGGGCGCGATCATTCGTACCGCTGAGTGCGTCGGCGCTCATGGCGTGATTGTTCCCGAACGCCGCAGCGTTGGTCTGACCCCCGCTGCCGTAAAGGCTTCCGCCGGCGCCGTTGAGCACATGAAGGTGGCTCGCGTTACCAATCTGAATCGTACCATGGAAGACCTGAAGAAGCGCGGCATCTGGACCTATGCGGTTACCATGGATGGCGCTGATTATCAGACGGTCGATTTCCATGGCGGTGTGGCCTTGGTCATCGGTGCAGAAGGCGACGGCATCTCTCGTCTGACCCTGGAGAACTGCGATTACCGCGTGTCTCTGCCGCTGGAAGGCAGCATTGACAGCCTGAATGCATCTGTTGCCGCAGGCGTAATGATGTATCGCGTGCTGGCATCCCGCAAGGCATGAAACCGCTCCTGATTGTCGATGGCTACAACGTCATCGGCGCATGGAAGGAAGCCGAAAAGCACGCCTGGAGCCTCGATGAGAGCCGCGACAAACTGCAGCATCATCTGGAGGAGTACAGCGGGTATTCCGGCGAAGAAATCGTGCTTGTTTTTGATGGATACCGTTCAGGACGCCGCTTGGCGACGGAAGAAACCTACGGCAACCTGAAACTGGTATTCACCAAACAAGGAGAGACGGCTGACAGTTACATTGAGCGATTGGTGGCGCAGGTGCCTAGGTATCGTCAGGTGCGTGTCGCGACCAGCGATGGCTTGGAGCAGTCACAGGTGCTGTCTACAGGCGCTATAAGACTTACGTCCCGCGAGCTTCTGCTGGAAATGCGGCAGGCGCATACCAACGGGATGCAGGCCCATCAGCAACAATCTACCCGACGGAAAAGTTCCATTGCCAGTCGAGTGGGTGACGAAACACTGGAAGCTCTGGAAAAGATGCGAAGGGGTTAATTATTTGCAAGGCAGGAACTGAAACGATGGAAGACCGTGACATGGGCTTTACAGAGGAAGAGCTGGAAGCCATGAATGCCATAGAACGTGCCCGCAATGCGGATGATGAGCAGGAAGCGGCACTTGTTTTGCCTGAACTGAAGGAAGAACAGGCAGAAGGTGACGCATGCCCTGAGCATCTGACGGACAAAACGGACGAAGAAATTGTAGCGATGTGCCAGGCCGGCGACCCTGTGGCAACAGAGTATCTGCTGGGGCGGTACAAGAATTTCGTCCGTTCCAAGGCACGGAGCTATTTCCTCATTGGCGCAGACCATGAGGACATTGTGCAGGAAGGTATGATCGGCCTGTACAAGGCCATTCGGGATTATCGGCTGGATAAGCTGAGCTCTTTCCGCGCGTTTGCGGAGCTGTGCATTACGCGGCAGATCATTACAGCCATCAAGACGGCCACGCGGCAGAAGCACATCCCGCTCAACAGCTATGTGTCGCTGAATAAGCCCCTGTACGATGAAGAGTCGGACCGGACACTGCTGGATGTGATCATTGAAGGCCGTGCCACGAATCCGGAGGATTTGATTATCAGCCAGGAAGATCTCAAGAACATTCACCACAAGATTGGCGAGGTGCTTTCTCCACTGGAGCAAGAGGTGCTGAACGCCTATCTGGACGGGAAGAGCTATCAAGAGATCGCCGACAATCTGGGTCGCCACGTGAAGTCCATCGACAATGCCCTTCAGCGTGTTAAGCGGAAGCTGGAAAAGTACCTGGAGGACAACAGCGCAGGCTGATAACGAAACTTTTTCCAAAAACCTATTGCCATCGAACAGAAAATGTTGTATGATATGCCCATCAAGAAAAGAAGGAGGATGCGTGCCATGAGTAGCAGTCGCTTTGGCTACTATTATTATTACGTGCTGTGCAGCTTGTGCAGGGCGTAATTTGGCATGGATTCTTCCATCGCCCTGCAGCCGCGTGCTGTGGGGCGTTTTTCTTTGAAATTGTAGGATGGAGGGACGGTAACCATGATCGTTATTTTGAAGCAGGAAGCACGGCAGGAGCAGATCGACAAGCTGCAGGATTTCTTTAAGGGACTGGGTCTGAAGATTCATATGTCCCAAGGCGAAAGCTGCACCATTATGGGTCTGGTAGGTGACACCACAAGGGTAGATGAAGATATGATCACCTCTCTCGATGCGGTAGAAGCCGTTCGGCGCGTACAGGAACCTTACAAGAAGGCTAACCGGAAGTTCCACCCGACGGACACCGTTGTGGACGTAGGCGGCGTAAAGATTGGCGGCGGCAATTTCCAGATTATCGCCGGCCCTTGCTCTGTGGAGAACGAAGTGCAGATTATTTCTGTCGCTAAGTCGGTCAAGGCGGCCGGCGCAACCCTGCTCCGCGGCGGAGCGTTCAAGCCTCGCACATCTCCCTATGCCTTCCAGGGACTGCATGATGAAGGCTTGCGGCTTCTGCTGAAGGCGAAGGAAGCTACGGGGCTGCCCATTGTTACGGAAATTATGGACGCGGCGGATCTCCCGCTCTTTGAAGATGTGGATATGATCCAGGTCGGCGCGCGCAACATGCAGAATTTCGAGCTGCTGAAGAAGCTTGGCAAGACGAACAAGCCTATTTTGCTGAAGCGCGGCCTGGCAAATACCATTCAGGAATTGCTGATGAGTGCTGAGTACATCATGGCCGGCGGCAATGAGCAGATTGTGCTGTGCGAGCGGGGTATCCGCACCTTTGAAACAGCAACACGGAACACGCTTGATTTGAGCGCCATTCCCGTGTTGCATGAGAAGACTCATCTGCCGGTGATCGTTGATCCCAGCCATGCTACGGGTGTTAGCCGCTTGGTGAAGCCTATGGCCGTTGCGGCGGCGGCTTGCGGGGCAGATGGCTTGATCATCGAGGTGCACAACGATCCCAAGAATGCTCTGTGCGATGGTGCACAATCTCTGACGCCCGAAGAATTCCAGGATGTAGCGAATCGCGTGTTCGCCGTTCGGAAGATCGTGGAGTGATGAAGGCGTGACAAAAGGCTGTGAAGGACAGATGACGGTTCTTACACAGCTTTTTTGTTGAATGTGACCGTGAATCGTCCTTTCTATCATATTGACAAACAGACTGAAAGTGGTAGAATATTTCGATGGCAGGGGAGACCGTGCCGTAAAAAGGGAGGTTATCATATGCAGTTTTTCGTGCTTGTGCTCAACCGCGAAGAGTGCCTGGAACCCATTCTGGAAGGCATGCTGGCCGCAGGCTTCAGCGGTGCTACCATCCTGAACAGCACGGGTATGATGCGTGTGCTGGACAGCGATGACAACGTCGATCAGCCCATGCTTGGCCTGCTGCGCCATTTCTACAGCCCCGAGCGGAAGACGTCGAAGACGCTTTTCACGCTCATCGAGGATGATAAGCGTGACGAGGTCATGAAGATCATCAATGAGAAGACCGGCGGTCTGGATCAGCCCGATACGGGCATTGCTTTCTCTCTGCCTGTATCTTTTGTGGAAGGTGTGCGTAAGAAAGCATGAACATGAATGTTCTGTTTGCGTTGGCTATTGCATTTGCAATGGGTTTGTTTTTCAGCCGCCTGATTCGCTATATCCATTTGCCTAACGTAACCGCTTACTTGCTTGCTGGCCTGGCAGTCGGCCCGTATGTTCTCAATGTCTTGACGACGGATATGAACAGCCAACTGTCCATCATCTCTGACGTGGCACTGGGCTTCATTGCCTACTCCATCGGCGGTGAGTTCAAGCTCTCCTATTTGAAGGAGATTGGCATTAAGCCCATCATCATCACGTTGTTTGAAGGCTGCACCGCATCCTTGCTGGTGTTCCTGGTGCTGTTCCTCCTTGGCCAGCCGTTGCCCCTGTGCCTGGCTCTGGGTGCTATCGCGGCCGCTACTGCTCCTGCAGCAACGCTGATGGTGATCCGTCAGTACAAGGCAAACGGTCCTGTGTCCAAGATGCTGCTGCCTGTGGTGGCTATGGACGATGCCCTTGGCCTGATCCTGTA
>CAVBFK010000155.1:0-6865 GCA_963594395.1 Lachnospiraceae bacterium | reverse complement strand
CTGCAAGGGACTTCGTCCCTTGACCCATTTTTCTGTAAAATTTACCGCATGATCTTGTAAATTCTGTTTCCCTGCCACCTTGTCGCTCTACGCCTGTTAGTGCTATAATGTGGGCGAAAGCAGGTGATGAATTGGGCAGAAGAAAAAGCGCGTACATCTTCGCGCCGGAACCAAAGCACCACGGACGATCCGCACTCATTTGGATCCTCGCAATCGTTGCGGTTTTTGTGCTTCTGGTCATCGGCATTAACTTTGTTATGAACAATCAGGTGACACTGGAATCCTTCAAGCTCACCGTGCAGGATCTGCCGAGTGATTTGGAGAACTGGTCCATTCTGCACATCAGTGACCTGCAAGGTCAGGAAATCGGCGCCGGGCAGAGTGCCATCAAGAGCGCCATTTCCGGCAAGAGCTACTCCTGCGTGGTCTTCACCGGCGATATGGTCGGCAAAAGCGGCAATGTTCAGCCCTTTCTGGATCTGATTGCGCTTCTGCCTGCAGATACGCCCAAGTTCCTCATTGCCGGCGACAGTGACCCCTCCGACCTGGTCGATTCTTCCGCACACGGCAGTCTGTCCGTGTATGCAGACTGGGTCACGAAGGTGCAGCAGGCCGGTGTCACCGTTTTGGATGAGCCGCTTTCCATTACGCGGGGAAGCAGCAACATCTGGTTTGTGCCTGAATATTATTACTCGCTGGATCTGGACAGCATGGAAACGGCCTACCGCAATCAGCTCACCGCGCTGGAGGAATCTGGTGATTCTCTTTCCGCCGATGATGCCGCCAAGAAGCGCGTGGCCAATTATCAATTAGAGAAAATTCAGCGCATCCGCGAAATCAAGGAAACCATCACCGCCAATCATGATGTGCAGATTGCCGTGACCCACGTTCCCATGACAGAAACCGACATGGTGGAAGCCAAGGAGAACACCAGCGGTGAAATTTTCTCCATGCAGAACGTGGCGCTGATTCTGGCCGGACATTTCTGCGGCGGTCAGTGGCGTCTGCCCGGCGGCGGTGCCATCTACGTACCCGGCTACGGTTGGTGGCCGGAGGACAGCCAGATTCAGGGGCTGAACTACCTGCGGGGCATTCCGCAGTACATTAGTCCCGGTCTCGGTGCATCGGACTACTATCCGCTTCCCGGACGGCTTTTCAATGAGCCGACCATTACCCTCATCTATCTCACAAGCCGCATTGTATAAGGGAGAAAGACTGTGAAACGTAAGAATAACGCGAAATACGAAATGGATATGACCACCGGTGCCTTGCTGCCCAAGGTGCTTGCCTTCTCCGGCCCTCTGGTGCTCACCGGCATTCTTCAGCTGCTGTACAACGCCGCCGACGTCATTGTTGTCGGCCGCTTCAGCGGTGCTACGGCACTGGCCGCCGTTGGTTCCACAGGCTCGCTGATTAACCTGCTGACCAACATTCTGCTGGGTCTGAGCGTTGGCGCTAGCGTGGTCATTGCCCGCAACTACGGCGCCGGCGACACGAAGCGTGTGCAGGACGGCGTTCACACCTCCATTTTGGTGGCCATTATCGGCGGCATCCTGGTGGGTGCCATCGGCGTCATTTTCGGCCGTCCCCTGTTGGAGATGATGGGCAGCCCCGAAGACGTGATCGACGAGGCCTCCCTGTACATCCGCATCTACTTCATGGGCATGCCCTTCAATCTGCTGTACAACTTTGGTGCGGCTATCCTCCGCGCTGTGGGTGACACCCGCCGCCCCCTGTACTATCTGTCGGTGGCCGGCGTCATCAACATCATTCTGAACCTGGTGCTGGTCATTGTGTTCCACCTGGGCGTGGCCGGCGTGGCCATTGCCACCATTACCAGCCAGGCCGTCAGCATGGTGCTGGTGCTCATCTGCCTGATCCGCTCCGAAGGCGCAACGCACCTGGACATCAAGAAGCTGCGCATCGACAAGCATCAGCTGGGTCAGATCTGCCAGGTGGGTCTGCCCGCCGGTTTCCAGGGCAGTCTGTTCTCCATCTCTAACGTGCTGATTCAGTCCTCCGTGAACTCCTTCGGCTCTTTGGTGGTGGCCGGCAACTCTGCCGCCTCCAACCTGGAAGGCTTTGTCTACACCGCCATGAACGCCATTTATCAGGCTGACCTGACCTTCACCAGCCAGAACATGGGTGCCGGCCAGTTCCGCCGCGTCCGCCGCGGCATGTGGGTCTGCCTGGCAACGGTTACCGTGGTGGGTTTGGCCACCGGCGGCCTGTTCTACCTCTTCGGCAACCAACTGCTCAGCTTCTACAACGAAGATCCCCAGGTTATCGCCTACGGAATGAAGCGTATGGCCATCATTCTTCCCACGTACTTCCTTTGCGGCTTGATGGACACCATGGTGGGTCAGCTCCGCGGCATCGGCTATTCCATTATGCCCATGATCGTGTCTCTGACAGGCGCATGCCTGCTGCGCATCGTGTGGATCATGACCATCTTTGCTGCCAATCCCACTCAGGAAATTCTGTACCTCTCCTACCCTGTTTCGTGGCTGGCGACCTTCCTGGCGCACATGGTCTGCTACCTGATTGTTGTCCGCAAGGTTCCCCATGAAGACAAGCCGCTGATTGCGAAAGAGGCCTGATTTGAAGATACTGATGGTCAACCGCGTGCTCTACCGCCGCTCTGCCGCTGAAAGCGAAATGTTCCGCCTTGCCGAGGCGTTGCAGGCGATGGGGCACCAAATCTCCTTCTTCTCCCTGGATGATCCGCGGAACCCGCCCCTGCAGGATGCGTACGTCATCAAACATCCCCCCATGTCGAACGGTCAAAGGCTCCGCGCCTCCCTGTTTGACCACGGTGCCCGGGAGCACATGCTGAAGCGTGTCCTGAAGGATCGCCCTGACCTGGCATTGGTATGGCAAGTGAACCGCACCCTGAGCTACAGCGTGGTGGATGCCCTGGCCTCGGCAGATGTTCCCGTTTGGGTCATGCTAACGGATTTCACACCCCTGTGTCCGGTGCAGACGCTGACCCATGACGGCAACGAGTGCCGCAAATGCATGGTCTACCGCAATGCCCTCCCCTGCTTCCTGCACCGCTGTGACAGCGACCGCTGGGGAAAATCCTTTGCCACCGCGCTGGAAGCCCAATGGATGCGCATCCGCAAGCTATGGAACCTGCCCAACGGCTACCTGGTTCCCAGCGAATATCACCGGCTGATGATGGAACGCGGGCGATTTACCCGCATGCCCATCAAGGATGTTGGACTGTGCCTTGGCTCCCGCGCCTTTGACGTGCCGCAGACCCGCCGGGGGGAGTATTTCCTCTACATCGGCAATCTGGAGCTACGCAAGGGCATTGTGACCCTGCTGGACGCCCTGCGGCAATGCGTGACGGACTTGCCGCTGCTGGTGGTAGGCGATGGCCCCGAAATGGCGCGGCTGAAGCAGATTACCAAGGAGCTGGGTCTGCAGGATCGGGTCAACTTCACTGGCCAGATTGGTTCCGAGCCCCTGCGCCGTGCCATGGCCGGTGCGCTGTGCCTGGTGGTGCCCTCCGAGTGTGAAGAAATCGCTCCCTGGATGCTGTTGGAAGCCCAGGCCATGGGCAAGCCGGCCATTGTCAGCGACCGAAGCGTATTGCCTGAGCGGGTTTCCGCCGGCAAGAGCGGCTTTGTGTTCCGCCGCCATTCAAGCCCCGAGTTGGCCCAATGCCTGGACGCCATGGCCGAGCTTAGCGATGAAGACTATCTCCGCATGTGCGAGTGCGCGCAGCAAACCGCCTTCGAGCACTACACCCCCGAGGCCTTTGCCAAAAGGGTGCTGAAAGCCGTGGGGGCGGTGGAAAATTCATAAAATGCCCAACAAAAATCAGCCTGCAGAAGTTCCTCTTCTGCAGGCCGTTTTCATGTCTTTACTTTTGCAAGTTGATCAGGCCGTCTCGTGCGGCGGCAAGGAGGGCTTTCAGATCCTCCACGCGTTCCTGCAGGCGCTTGCCGTTGTCCGTATCCCGCACGTGAAGGCGCTTGGGATAGGTCACGAACTCGAAGGACTGAGAATGAATATCCCGGCCGTCATTCAGTGCCTCGGCAAAGGTGGAGAAGGGCTGGTGGGACATCAGCCGCATGCCGTGGGAATTGGCAATAAGGGTATAGCCTGCAATGCCTGTGGTCTTCTGGTACGCACGGCAGAAGCCGCCGTCAATCACGATCAACCGGCCGCCGGCCTTCAAGGGACTTTCACCGCGAATCACACGAATGGGGGTATGGCCGTTGATAATGCGGCCCTTTTCGCTGTCCAGCCCAAAGGCCATGAGGATGCGCATGCAGTCCTGCTCGTTATTGCAGTAGACGTAGTAGGGATTGCGGGGTTCGTGCCAGGCTTCCTCATCCGGCACAAAGAAGCGGGCAAAGGTGGTCACGTGGCGGCCGCACAGCGGAGAATCATCCCCGCACCACAGGTACCACATGAAGTCCAGCGCCTTTTCGTCCCCTTCATAGAAGGCACGGCGAGCCACACGGTCGGCGTAATTCATCAGGGCAGGACCGGAAAGATCCTGACCTTCAAAATGCTTGGTCAGGAAACTGCCGTCCTCGTTCATGGGGACACATCCGTGGAAAAGCAGGTTGCCGTTGTAGCGGCGGTAAAGTCTGCCCCGCGTATACAGGAAACCGATATGGCTGTGCAGGCGCAGGCTCTGCTTGAAAGCATCCCGCAAGCCGTCCATCACCTGCTGTTCCTCAGCGGTCAGGGCATAGGGATCATCCCAGGACACCGTCGGTAGACGGCGGGGCTTGATGGGCCAATCCTTCTCGCCGATGCGAACCGTGCCTGCGCTCAGGTCAATCTTCTCCAGCAGAAGGCGGTCATCCATGCCAAACTCGGGATTCCGGCGAATGAGCTGGCCTTCCAGCTTGAACATCATGATGGTGATGGCTTCCAGCGCCGCCTGGTCAGGCTCCATGTCGGGATAAATCTTCTCCGCGAACAGCGCCAGCGGCCGCAAAGGAATGCCATAGCCGTTCTCCAGGATCTCCATGTTATGATACTGCAGGGAGTTCCGCACAACGCCTGCCACGCAGACGGGACTGCCGGAGGCCGCGCCCATCCACAGGATGTCATGGTTGCCCCACTCAATATCAATGCTGTAGTGATTCATGAGGATATCCATAACGCTGTCCGCCCGGGAACCGCGGTCAAAGATATCCCCCACCACGTGCAGACGATCCACGGCCAGATACTTAATCAAATCCGTCAGCGCCACAATGAAATCATCGCCGCTGCCGATATCCACCAGCGTATCCAGAATGGATTGATGATACTGGTGGCGATTATCATCCTCATCGGTTTGGGCATGGAGCAATTCATCCAGAATGCCCGCGTAGGCTTCCGGCATGGCCTTGCGAACCCGGGAGCGGGTATACTTGCTGGAGAGCATTCGTGCCAGGTACACCAGCCGTCCCAGCTGGGTATGGTACCAGTCCGGGCTGAGTTTTCCCTCATCCCGCAACAGTTTCAGCTTTTCCCGGGGGTAATAGATCAGCGTGCAAAGCTCGGAAACCTCCAGGCCGGTCATGTTATCCCCCAGCCACAGGTTCACCTTTTCCCGAACCACGCCGGAGCAGTTATTCATAATATGGCAGAAAGACTCGTATTCGCCATGGATGTCGCTCATAAAATGCTCAGTACCCTTCGGCAGGCTCAGGATACCGCTCAAGTTGATAATCTCGGTGCACAGGGCCTGCTCGGTACGGAACTGCTCCGCCAGCAGGCTGAGATATTTCAGCCGATCCGCTGTCATGTTTTCCATCAGGAACAACCTCCTTTCAGGGAATCGACACTCGGGACACGCCGCCAAAAGCACGTGCCCAAATTCATTATACGTTTTTTGCAGCGATGGTGCAAGGCGTAGACGCAAAGTCCATTTCATTTGCCATTGCGCTTTTTCACTTTTGTGTTACAATGATGACAGGGAGTGTTTCTGCTAATTTAGAAAATTGGAGGATGCTATGATGAAATTTCTAGGTAGGTTACTTTCTCTTCTGGTTACTTTAGTGATTGCCATCTTGCCGCTTGCTTATGCCGATGAAACGATCGATTATACAAAAGCAATTGTCGACTATCCGATTCCTGAGCATATAATTGCTAGCTCTATGGACGAATTTTATGGAATCTGGAAGTTGAAATATCTATCTGTATATGGGCTTGCTCTCGACTACGAATTAGCCAGTGGTTATACAGATTATCTAATAATTCATCCGCAACTTGCCGTTTTCATGACATCTGGCAACTTTGGCGTCATGACATACAATGGGCTTGAAGATGGTGCTCTCATCTGTACAGATGGTTCTGAGAACCTTCAAGTGTTTCTTAACTCCGATGGGACAGTTTCCCCAAATCTATCCGGGACATATATATATTGTGAAAAAGTATCGCCTGATTTTGAAGAAGTTTCTTTTAAAGCACTTCTCCGAAATCCAGAAAACTATATTGGTCATTTTGCGCACTTTACTGGAACTGTTGTTAATGTAGCCGGTTCCCGTATCTCTTCTGTTTCGGATTCTTCTTCCATTTATCGCATCAATCTTGCTGTAGATGGAGATATTAACAACATCTTATTCCTTCAGTTCTCCAATGTCCCCGACTATAATCTGCTTGAAGGCGATAATATCACCGTATCAGTGTTTCTAGTTGGCGAACACTCATATACCAACTCTTATGGAGGCCAATCCACAACGCCCATCGGTTTTGCATTTGAATGCACATTAAACGAATGAGTTTCAAAGTACCACTTAGAGATTCATCTTCAAATACCTCGCAACACTTATTCTCTATATTTTGTATATTCCCACATTGCTGATATACTACCTTTGGTCGGTGTTTCCGCATGCTTCATCCGCTAACGGAG
>CAVBFK010000154.1:0-4377 GCA_963594395.1 Lachnospiraceae bacterium | reverse complement strand
GTACTGGAACGGCACCTGGCAGGGCGTTCCTGCTCCGGAAGGGGAATATAAGCTGGTGTTGGTCATGGGGGACGGTACGGCCGAAACGCCTGTGACCATCGGCAGTTATGCGCCGTACCTGTATAACTTGACGGTAGGCAATGATACGGTGACGGCCGAAACGTCTGCCCAAGTAAGCTGTGCGGTCAGCCAGGACGGTACGCTGTACTGGGGCATCCTTCAGGGAAGCACGATTAATGAACAGCAGGACATGGCGGTTACCGCTGGCGAAACCTATGAAGTGACCTGGATGCCGGAGGAAAATCTATCCGACGGCGACTATACCTTCGCCCTCTGGTTGGAAGATGCAACGGGTACCTCTTCCTCTGTGGAGCAGGTCAGCATTCATCTGACCGGCTTTGATGCAGAAGCGGAAGAAGCAGAATCTGCAGAAGCATCCTCTGAGGAAGATGCGGAAAGCACCGACGCTTCGGCGGATGACAACGCCGAGGAGGAAACATCCACGGCCGAAGAAACGGCGGAGGATACCGCAGAAGGTCTGACCGTGGTGGAAGATACGGCTGTGGCAACCTTCACGGAAGAATCTGTGGTGGAGGGTGTGGAAAAGACCGAAATCACCTACACGCCCAGTTACGGCAGTCCCTATACCGAGTCGACCAAGGATTATGACTACTGGACCACGCCCATGGATATCACGGACACGGAAACCATCTGGAACATGCTGACTTCCACCGTTACCGTGCTGGACAACGGCAAGAAGAATGCCCAGAAACAGCAGATTGTTCTCCGCAAGGAGCCTGACGAAAACAGCGACGGCGTGGGCGTTGCAACCTGCATCAGCCAGTCCGTCCGTGTGATTGAAACCCTGGATAACGGCTGGTCTCTGGTGGAAACCTACTCGTCTTCCTTCCATGATACCAACTATGAAGCCTGGAACATGCTGGTGCAGGGCTATGTGCAGACCAAGTATCTGAAGGAATCTACCCCCAACCAGCATCTGGGCTTGGTGGTGGATAAGCTGACCCAGCGCCTGTACATCTTCCAGGACGGCGAACTGTACGATACCCTGCTGGTGTCCACCGGCTTGGCCAACGCCAAGCAGCCTTACAACGAGACCCGCTCCGGCGAGTTCCTGCTGATGCTTCCTGCAGTGGGCGGCTTCAACAGTGACAACCTGGTGTGCGACATGGGCATTCGTTTCAATGACGGTGACCTTCTGCACGAGGTTCCTCACACGGTGAACGGCGATGGGTCGAAGAATTACTCCACCTGTGAACCGAAGCTGGGTGTGAAGGCAAGCCATGGCTGCATCCGCGTTCAGCGCCGGCAGACACCCAAGGGGACCAATATGTCCTGGCTGTGGAAAAACATCCGCGCCACCAAGGGCAACGGCTATGTGAAGATTGTGATCTGGGAAGACTGGCAGGGACGCCAGGTGCAAATCCCGTCCGATGATACGGTGCTGTACTACAACCCCAACGGCGGCAAGAAGTACCACAGCGCCGAAACTTGCTACTCCGCCAAGGGCAAGACCTTCACGGCCTTTACCTACGGTCAGCTGGAGGAAAGCGAATATGCTGACCTGGAGCGCTGCGAGTGGTGCACGCCGCCCCTGCGCGTCAGCGAAATTGAGGCCATCAACGAGACCTATGCCGAGGGTGGCGATCATGATCCCATCATGACCGCGGCACGGCAGAAGTGGATTGACAGTCAAGCTGAGAAATCTGAAGAATCTGAGGAATAAGGGCAAAGGAGGAGCAAGATGAACATTGTTGACTATGCGATTCTGGCCGTGATCGGTTTAAGCCTGCTGTTCGGCTTTTATCGCGGCTTTGTCAGCACGGTGCTGAACACAGGCGGATGCCTTGTTTCCTTTGGCCTTTCCTTTGTGCTGTATCCCAAACTGGCAGATGCCATTCAGAATAATGAAGATCTGCTGCGCACCCTCATGCATTACACGGATGCGTCCAGCCGCATTGGCGACCTGGAGCTGGCCATTACCAACGTGAGTCAGCTGACAGCAGACAAAATCAGCGAGATTATCAGCAAGGTGGAATTGCCTTCGCCCTTTGATCAGCTTTTACAGGCGAATCTGGAGAAGCAGGTGTATGCCGCCACAGGCTTGACCTCCGTATCGGACTACGTAAGCCAGACCATTCTCACGGCATGCATCAATATCATTTGCTTCATCGTTTGCTTTGTGGTGCTGTTCCTGGTTATCTCCATTGTGATGAACTTCCTGCGAGCTGTGTTCCGCTTCCCTCTGCTGAAGCAGTTGGACTGGCTGGCCGGCGGCGTGCTGGGCTTTGCCCGCGGCGTGCTGATTTGCTATGTGGTGCTGGCTGTTGCACCTATTATTCTGACCATGGTGCCTGTGCAGATGATCTCTGATTTGCTGAACGAGAGCACCTTTGCACCTTTCTTCAACAACGGCAGCATGGTGCTGGCCATTATGAACGGCAGGTTGTAACCCCTATCGAGCGGACAAAGTGTTCGCTCGTTTTTGCAGAAAAGATTGAATGAAACAGAATGGAGGATTCACATGCGTAAGCTGAACAAAGTGATGGCGTTGCTGATGGCATTGATGCTTCCGCTGACAGCCGTGGCAGACGCTACGCCTTCTGATGTAGCGACACCGGAAGCTACCAAGGAGGTTGTGCAGACGGAAACGCCTACAGCCGCTCCGGAGGTAACGGAAGTTCCCGCAACCGAAGCGCCTGCAACGGAGGAACCCACGGAGGAACCGGCGGAAACGCCCACCGAAGAGCCTTCCGCTACAGAACCTTCTTCCACGGAAACGGCAGAACCTACGGAAACGCCGGAAGCTTCTGCAGAGCCGGAAACCACGGAGGAAGCCTGGGATGAAAGCCAGTGCGACCACGCCAACCTGAATTGCGTGCAGGCCCCTGCTTGCGATGATCCTACCTGTGAGCACCTGGGCACGGATGTGCATGGCATGACCATCCCGCTGTGCGCCAAGGGACGCTGGGTGCTGGATCGCGAGGACGAGCTGGAGCGCAGTGAAAGCGGCAACGGCATGCTTCGCGCGGCGGCACGGCCTGTGACCATTGACCTGGACAAGGGCGATGCCACCATCTACCGCAGCGGCAATTACATCATCAAGGGCAATACCCGCGACAACGCCAAGCTGACTATCGCCAGCGAACGCGTGGTGGTGCTGGACATGCGCAATGCCGCGCTGTCTACCCTGTCCGTTGGCAGTAAGTGCGTTATGACGGTGCAGACCACGGCGCAGAATACCATCAAGGAACTGAAGCTGGGGCAGGAGAGCCAGACAAAGCTCACCTCCGGCGGTGCCTTGAAGATTGAAATTGTTACCCGCCCCGAAACAGACGACAAGAGTGAAGTGACCATTACCGGCGGCAGTGTGGATGCCAACTTGACGGAGGCGGACGGCCGCACCATGCTGAAGCTGGCCGCTGAAGGCGTCACCGCCGTAACGGTGGACGGCAACAGCTATGCTGCCGACCGTGCTGATGATGACGGTTGCTTCTATCTGTGGCTCCGTGATCCCGGCGACGGCATGGAATGGACGGCATCCGTTGAGAACGGCACCCTTGCGGTGACACGGCAGACGACGGATCGCGGCCAATCGGTCACGGACCTTGTCAGCGGACAGACCACGGAAATCACGACCGCAGGCGTCTATCGCCTGAGCGGCAGCGTGGATGCGGCGACCCAGGTGAAAGTCAGCACCTCCGGTGTGCATCTGATCCTGAACAACGTGACGGCATCGGCCGCCGGCGCACTGATTACGTCCGATGAAGCACTGACCATCACCGCCCAGGGCGACAATACGGTGAGCGGAACGTTCCTGAGCGGCACGGGCAAGGCCGCGATCAACGGCAGCGGCACCCTGACCCTGGAGCAGACGCTTTCCGGCTACACAGCCGTGGAGGCACCGGTGACCCTTGCTCAGCAGAGCCTGACGGTGAATGGTGTCACATCTACCCTGTTGAAGACCACGGATGGCAAGCTCCTTCTGCCGGAAGCAGAAGCCGGCAAGCACTGGTACGTTACCGGGGATGAGCAGACTATCACGGCCGTCAGCGAAGATACGAACGGCGGCCACTATGATCTGAACGAAACCACCCAGATTACCACCGATGCCGCAAAGTTCACGGTGGATGGTGCGGCAAGCACGGTGGCTGGTTCCATCACGTCTACTGCATCCACTGCCGAGGCAACCTTGCGGAATGTGCACCTGACCGGCGGCAATGTGCTGAATGCGGAAGGCAACCTTACGGCCGAAATGACGGGAAACAATGACTTGCTGGGCGGCAATGCCATTCATTTGGCAGACGGCGCAACCCTGACCCTGAAGGCTACCACCGGCCGCACGGTGCTGGAACAGAC
>CAVBFK010000153.1:0-4156 GCA_963594395.1 Lachnospiraceae bacterium | reverse complement strand
CAGCGGCACGGGTAGGACGGCCGGCACGGAGTTCTTCATTGAAGCGCTCGAAGATCACCACGTTGGCGTCCACAGCCATGCCGATGCCAAGCACGATACCGGCCAGGCCGGGCAGGGTCAGCTGAATGCCGGGGATCACAGCCAGCAGGAAGAACAGCACAATGATGTAGATGCACAGGGCCCAGCTTGCAATCACGCCGTTCAGGCGATAGCGGAAGATCATCACAAGCATCACCAGCAGGATGCCGATGATAGCGGCGGTTACCGTGGTAGACAGAGCGTCGCTGCCCAGGGTAGCGTCCACGGTGTCAACCTTCTGCTGCGTCAGGGTCAGGGGCAGAGCACCGGACTGGATCTGAGCGGCCATGGTCTGGGCACGCTCCAGGCTGCCCATGCCGTTGATCACGCCCTGGCCGCCGGTGATGGCGGACTGCACGGTAGGAGACATCAGCAGCTCATCATCCAGGTAGATGGAGATGGTCTTGCCGATGTTGGCGGCCGTTGCTTCTGCGAACACGGTAGCGCCTTCGCTGGTCAGCGTGAAGCTGATGACGTAGTCGGCCTGCTCGCTGTCGTAGCCGCCCACAGCGGTCTGCACCATGGAGCCGTCCATGATCAGGTTGCCGTCAGCGTCCTTGAACTCCAGCTTAGCAGGGGTGCCGATCAGGTCCAGCACAGCCTTGGGATCATCCGTGTCAGGAATCTCCACGCGGATGCCGTCGGTGCCGATGCGCTGCACGGTAGCTTCGGTGTAGCCCTTGTCGCTCAAACGGTTCTGGATAACGCTGATGGTGCCCTCCATGAGGGAGTCGAAGTCAGCGTCGCTGTTCTCGGGGCGGGTTGCGGAATACTCCACGTACACACCGCCGCGCAGGTCCAGACCCAGGGACAGGCTAGAGGGCCAATTGTCGGCGTTGGTGGTAGGCAGCCAGCTCTTGAGCTTGTACAGGCCGCGGCTGTCCAGGTTCATGCCCGTGACGCCGATGATGCCCAGCGCCACCGTCAGCACGAACACGATGACCAGCTTGACGATGGATGCCGTCTTGCTGCTCGTCTTCTTTGCTTTCATAATGTTTCTGACCTCCAGTTTTTTGTGGAATGGGATGGGGAGCGATGCTTGGAAGAAAGCACCCGACTATCCGGCCATCCTCTCCGGGGGAAAAGCCTGATACACCGTACGGATGTATGTGCGGCTCACAACGGGGGTGCCGTTCTGATCCGATGCCTGAACGCCGCTTTGGCCGGCAGTGCTTTCGCTCTGCTCCTTCCCGGCGGGGAGGCTACTCTTCATCCGTGTCGTATCTGATGCACAGCTGTGCTCCGGCTGGGGATTCCCTACCGGTGCAGTCAGCGCCACTTGTGCGGCCATGGGCGGCAAGGTGACAGGGTGTGCCTGCTCGGCACTTTCCGGCCCCTCCACCAGCGCACTTGACGCAAGAGAAATAAGCCATGCCAGTGCCAGAATCATTCCCAAGTGAATCAGGCGCTTCATGGCGCATTTCCCCCTTTCATTCCATCTATGCACACTGCCTACATTATAGCTATTTTTGGTGCTTGCGTCAACTGGGAGGGAAGGAAAGGAAAAGGTGCTTTATGCGAGTGTTTTCTATGCGGCGGGAACGTCTCTTTTTATGATGTGACCTGTTATTTCTTCAGAATTTCCACGATCTTCGCAAGATCCTCTTTGGCTTCCCTGAAGAAGGGGAACATGCAATAGCAGTGGATCATGCCGGGCCGGGCGGTGACGGTGTAAGGCACGCCCGCACGCTTGCAGGCATCCTCGTAATCCGGCAGCGCGCCGTAGAGCACTTCATCTTTACTGTAGAAGAAATGAATATCTCCCACGCCCCGATAATCCCCGCGGGAACCGGCCAGCATGTAGAGGGGCACATCGGTTTCGCCGTGCCGCATAAACGTTTCCACCGAGGCCATGAAGTTATAATCAATGCTTACGTCCGTCACATTCTGCGCCTTCATCCGCGCACGCTCCGCATCGTTCCAGGGGCATTCTCCGGGAGAGATCGCCACGATGTGACGCGGCAGGGGCAGAGGCGTGCCCAGCGCGTTGTCATGAGCCGCCACGCCCAGTGCCAGCATACCGCCGGAAGAAAAACCGCCGGTGCTTACGTTTCCCGCACCGTAAATGTCGATCATCTGCCGATAGCATTCAAAGGCCATCTTGTACGTTTCGGTGATGCAATGATCCGTGCACAGGGGGTAGAAAGGAAACCAGGCGTCGTAGCCGGTCTCTTTGCAGATTTTTTTCAGGGCAAGTACGTCTCCCTTGTCAGGACCAATCATCATGCCGCCGCCAAAGAAGAAGAGGATCGCTCTTTTTGCCGGCTTTTCCTCGTGCTGAATCGTCAGGCAGGGAGATCCTTCCACCATGCGTTTTTCGTAACGGAAATCGTGATCCGTGGGCATGAAAAACGGACGCTTTTTGTTCATCTTCTCAATGGTTTTCAGCAATTCATCCTGCGGCAGGGAAAACATTTTCTTCATGCCGCTGAGCTTGAAACTTGTGCGAAGTACCGATGCCAGAAAACTCATACGCGACCCCCTCGGGTTTGTTTTGACTAACCTCAAGATATTGTAGCATGTTTCGAAGGGGAAACTCAAGAGGGAAGTAAGAGAAAAGCGAATCTCTAATTTCTATCCCGACCTTGGCAGGAAAGGTCAAAAAATAGTCGAATAATACACAACATCGCGAACTATCCCATCCGAAAACCGGAAACAACACATCGTGCCCTGTGCACGTGAAGGAGGATTTGAACCATGGCGAAATTCCGTTTGTCCGCCTTTGCCGATGAGGCAAGCCCTATGCTCGATGAGCAGCTGAAGGCCCTGAAAGAAGAAGGCATTGACCTGATTGAAATGCGGGGCGTGGACGGCAAAAACTGCTCCACCCTCACCCTGGAGGAAGCCGCTGAGGTGAAGAAAAAGCTGGATGCCGCAGGGGTGAAGCTGTCTGCCCTGGGCTCCCCCTTCGGCAAGGCACAGCTGAATGAGCCTTTCGATGAGCATCTGGCGTCCTTCAAGCATGGCCTGGAGCTGTGCAAGGTGCTGGGCTGCAGCCGCATCCGCATGTTCAGCTTCTATCCCCCCAAGGGCTCCAAGTTTGAGGACTGGAAGGATGAAGTCTTCCGCCGCCTGGATCTTATGCTGGATTTGGCGGACAAGGCGGGCATCTACCTGGTGCACGAGAATGAGAAGGACATCTACGGCGACGTCACCGACCGCTGCGTGGAGCTGATGGAGAAGTACTATCCCCGCATGGGCTTTGTGTTTGACCCCGCAAACTTTGTGCAGTGCGGCATGAACACCGCCGACGGTTACGAGAAGCTGAAGGGCTACGTGACCTATATGCACATCAAGGATGCCTTCCTGGCAGACGGCGCAGTGGTGGCGGCCGGGCACGGCGACGGCCATGTGGCAGAAATCCTGAAGAAGCTCAACGCAGAGCGCGACGATGAAGTGATCCTCACCGTGGAGCCTCACCTGACGGTGTTTGACGGATTGAAGGATCTGCAGGGCGAAGCTCTGACCCATCATGAGAGCTATCCCGACAGCCGCACGGCGTTCCATGCCGCAGTTAGTGCACTGAAGGAGATTCTGGCGACCCTGTAATCTGAACGATTGATCCAACCAATTAAAGGAGAATTTCACCATGCTTAGACTTGGCATTATCGGCGTGGGCAACATGGGCTCAGGCCACACGAAAAACATCCTGGAGGGCAAGTGCCCGGAAATCCAAATCACCGCCATGGCAGACCGCAAGGAAAGCCGCCGGGCGTGGATCAAGGAAAATGTCCCGGATGCACAGATCTTCACCGAGGGCAGTGACCTGATTGCCAGCGGCGCATGCGACGCTGTGCTGATCGCAGTCCCCCACTACCAGCATCCCACCCTGGCCATCGATGCTTTCGAGCACGGTCTGCACGTGATGTGCGAAAAGCCCGCGGGCGTCTATACCCTGCAGGTTCGGGAGATGAACGCCGCGGCAGACAAGCATCCCGAGCTGGTGTTCGGCATGATGTTTAACCAGCGCTCCAACTGCCTGTATCGCAAGATGAAGGAAATGATTGACGGCGGCGTGCTGGGCGACATTAAGCGCATGAACTGGATTGTGACCGACTGGTATCGCACCCAGTTCTAC
>CAVBFK010000152.1:0-4795 GCA_963594395.1 Lachnospiraceae bacterium | reverse complement strand
CAATACTTCCAGCGACAACCCAATCACCACCTTTCCTTGGGGATCGCCCGGGGCTCACCGCGCACAAGGAATGCGCGATGAACCCCTTTTGTTCCCCGCTTTTTATTTTGTGCCAAACAGGCGGTCGCCTGCATCGCCCAAGCCAGGTACAATATAACCATGCTCGTTCAGATGATCATCCAAACCAGCCACATAGATATCCACATCGGGGTGATCCTTCTGGATCCGTGCAATGCCTTCGGGAGCAGCAATCAGGTTCACCAGACGGATGTTGTGGCAGCCGCGCTTCTTAATAAAGGTAATGGCTGCGCTAGCACTGCCGCCGGTTGCCAGCATGGGATCCACCACCAGCAGCTCGCGGTTCTCGCTGTCCACAGGCAGCTTGCAATAATATTCCACGGGCTCCAGGGTCTTAGGATCACGATACAGGCCGATATGACCCACCTTGCAAGCAGGGATCAGGGTGGTCACGCCGTCCACCATACCAAGGCCTGCGCGCAGGATCGGCACCACGCCCAGCTTCTTGCCAGCCAGCATACGGGTTTTGCACTTGCAGATAGGGGTCTCAATTTCTACTTCTTCGGTAGGCAGATCGCGGGTCACTTCATAAACCATCAACATGGCGATTTCGTCCAGAAGTTCACGGAACTCCTTCACGCCGGTACGCTTGTCACGCATAATGCTCAGCTTGTGCTGAATCAGGGGATGGTCGAATACATGTACATTGCTCATTGTTTTTCCTCCTCCATGAGTATGGAAGACGCTGCCCGTAATGATCACGAAACCGCAACTGTGAAAAAACGAATAAGCACTGTAACACAGCCTTATTCGCCCCGTCGTTTCACACCCGCATTGTTCCGCATCATAACGATGTGCGCCCCCATCTGCATGTTTTTCATATTTCATTATACAAGATCAGCAGCGTTCTTGCAATCCCCTTTTGAGCAAAGCATGCAATCTGTGGGAAGTTTTTTTCCTGCATTGTACATTATTTAACGATTACACAACAAAACAAAAAGTTGCGGGAAAGTTTTCCCACGACAACAGGGATTCTTTCCCGCAACCAAATGCGTATTCATTTACTCCGCTCTAGTGATGGTTCCCGTTTCCGTGTCCATAACGTACCGCCATCCCAGCGGAATGGTCAGCGATTCGTCAATGTGCCCCGCCTGCAAGCCGTTCATCACAGGCACGTTGACGTCTTTGAAGACATCCTTCAGCACATCCTGCAATTCAAAGCCCTGGCCGTTTGCTTCCGACGGGCAGTGGGTAAACTGGCCGAGAATCACGCCTGCACAGTCGCGGAATTTGCCGGCCAGCTTCAGCTCATAAAAGTAGCGATCCAAGGCATAGACCTGTTCCCCCACATCCTCCAGGAACAGGAGCTTGCCGCGGGTGTCGATTTCATCCGGCGTGCCGAGGGATGCCGTAACCAGGGACAGATTGCCACCTGTCAATTCTCCCTCTCCCTTGCCGGGGCGGAGAACTTCCAGCGGCGGCAATTCCGGTGGGTTCAGCTGCGCTTCCGGCGCGCCTGCAAGCGCCTGCATCAAACTGCGCTTTGCCCACGCCGTTTCCGGAATGTTGCCGGGCATAGGGCCGTGAAAAGTGCCTAAGCCGCAACGCTGATTGATGGCCATGTGCAGGGTGGTAATATCACTGTAGCCAATAAACGCCTTAGGATTGGCGCGGATCACATTCCACTGAATCAGAGGCAGAATCCGCAAACAACCATAGCCGCCGCGGATGCACCACACACCGTCTGCACCGTCATCATCGAAACTGCGCATCAGTGCCTGCGCACGTTCCTCATCTGTTCCGCAAAGGTAGCCGTAGCGCTTATAGCAACTCTCGTCAATCTTCACACGGAAGCCAAGCCGCTCCAGCATTTCCGCACGGATGCGAACTTCTTTCTGGATGTCCTCACCGTAGATGTGGCTGGCAACGCCAATCATCCGCACCGTGTCACCGGGGTGAAGAGGTTTGGGGAAAAGCATCGTCATCACCTCACAGGCAGAAATGGAAGAAGATCAATGCGTCCATCCAATCGGTGCAATCAAAGCACACAGTTCGGTCGTCCGTCTGCTTGGCACCCGGATACCAGCTTGCCCGTCTGGCAGACTGATGCTGAACGTAGCTTACCTCTACATGGAAGCTTTCCGGCAAGGGGAACATGCAGTTTTCTTTGGGCAGTCGCATAGCCTTTCTGGCCGTCTTGCGGATGAGCCGCACAGCCTTGTCCGGCTGAATGGAGATACTGCCGTTGCCCTCGCCGCGGTTCACAGGCACCGTCAGTGCTCCGGGCACATGCTTCTGAAACCACTGGCAGATACCTTCATCCCCCGTCACCATGCGGGTAGGAACCCCCAGCATAGCGGCCGTCAGGCAGTTCATCATCAGTTCCGGGCAGTCCTCATCGTTTACCTTCACGCTGTGAATGTTCAGGTTCATGGTGTGGCTCAAGGGACTGCTTGCCCAACCAGCACCGGAGTGATAGCCTGTGAATAGGACGCCGTCATAGCTGGCATCCAGGCCGCTCATCATCGCATAAGGTTCCCGGCCCCAGCCGCGGAAGATGCACGCATCCTCCGGGAGCATTTCCGGCAGGATATTCCGTGCAGAATCATGGGCATCCCGCACCAGGATGGACGTTGTGCCTGCGGCGTTGGCGCCCTCGCATGCCGCCGCCACTTCACGGCTCATCTGCTTTGCAAAGGCGGCATAAGGGGCTTTGTCTTTTTCCGTTTCATCCCATGCGGCAATGCCGCAGGTGCCCTCAATGTCCGCCGAAAGATACATCTTCATGCCTTGACTCCCTTCAACAATGCCAGCACCGACGCGCACTGCAGGGCAACGCCGGGCATCAGGCAGGTTTCATCAACCAGAAAAGTTTCCGTATGGAGTGCCGTGCCGATGCCGCTACCGATGTCATAATACACACCCGGCGTCTTGCGCACGAAATAGTAGAAGCTTTCCACGCCAAGGCTCGGCGCATCCCGGTGCACCAACATTTCAGCACTGAGGATCTCTTCAGCCTCCCGCTCAACGATGGTATAGTAATCGTCATCATTATAGACAGCGCCGTAGCTGGGGATCATCTGTACTTCGCAGGTGCCGCCCAGTGCTTCTGCCACGCCGCCGGCCGTGCGGACAATCAGCTTCTTCATCTTCTCCCGCGTTTCTTCCGACAAGGTGCGCAGGGTGCCCCGCATTTTCACCTCGCCGCAGACGATGTTATTCGCCGTTCCGCCTTCGATGGTGCCGATGGTTACCACCGCAGGATCAAAGGGCGACAGGGTACGGCTCACCAGGGTCTGCAAGGCAGAAACGATCTGGCCGGAGATCACGATGGCATCGATGCCGCTTTCGGGATAGGCGCCGTGACAGCTCTTGCCACGAACCGTCAGGCGAATTTCATCGCTGGCGCCGCTGACAAAGCCGGGCTTGGCGTAGAACTTGCCTGCCTCGTAGTGCGGGTTCATGTGCTGGCCGATGATCACATCCACATGGGGATTTTCCATGCATCCCTGCTCGGTCATCATTTTGCCGCCGCCCACGGTTTCCTCTTCCGGCTCAAAGAAATACTTGACCGTTCCGTGCCACTGATCCTGATGAGCTGTCAGCCACATGGCACTGCCCAGCGCCAGCGCCATATGGGCGTCATGGCCGCAGGCATGCATGGTGCCTTCCTGCTCTGAGGCGAAGGGCAGACCCGTCTTTTCCGTCACGGGCAGGGCATCCATATCGGCACGGATGGCCACACACGGACCTTCTCCGTTGCGGATCATGCCCATGACCGCATGGCAGTCCTGAAAGCGGCAGATTTCAATTCCCAGCTTGGTCAGCTTCTCTTCAATGTAGGCCTGCGTCCAGGCTTCCTCGCCGCTACGTTCCGGATGACGGTGCAGTTCGCGGCGCATCCTGATGACCTCAGGCATGATATCCTTCAATTCTTCCTGCCAATCAGACAGTTTCATAGAAAGTTCCTTCTTTCGCGCAAGAGATCATCGGTCACCGTCACAATGCGGCCATGCTGGCGATAAACGCGCACAGGCCGTGCAGACAGGATGGACAGGCACTCATTGCGGTTTGTTTCCGCCCAATCGGCCATTTCGCCGTAGCCAATGCCGCCGCCCAGGAGCTCTGCCGTATCACCGGGTGCAACGTCCGGGATATCGGTAACGTCCACCATCATTTGATCCATGCAAACAAGGCCGATGACCGGCGCCCGATGGCCGCGAATGATCACCTGCCCTTTGCCGTTGGACAGATGGCGGGGATAGCCGTCCCCATAACCGGCACACAGGGTTGCAATCACTGAGGGACGCGTGAGAATCTGATCGTCTCCATAGCCCACAATTTCGCCTTCTGCCACGTGATGCACCTGTGCCACCGTGGTGCGGAAGGTCAGCGTTTCCAGGCATTCAAAGGGCATATGCTGGCTCCGTGACGGACGAACGCCGAACAACAAGGCGCCCACGCGCACCCGGCTCATGTGCCATTGAGGATAACGCACCAAGCCAATGCTGTCGCAAAGATGGACATCATCAATGGCGACGCCCTTCTGTGCCAGCAGGTCTTTGATTCTCATCAGCTGACCGTATTGCATTTCATCGCGTTCTTGGTTAATCAGCCCCAAATGGCTGTACAATCCCGCCAAGCGTACATAATGCAGTTGTTTTGCGGCCATGGCAATCTTTTCTGCGTCCTCTTCGGTGCAGGCAATGCCCAGGCGATGGAAGCCCGTGTCCGCCTTCAAGTGTACATTGATACCTGTGCAGGCCTCCGCACAAGC
>CAVBFK010000151.1:0-2069 GCA_963594395.1 Lachnospiraceae bacterium | reverse complement strand
GCGTGGTGCGGTCGACCACCTTCACCCGCAGAATGTCCTCCAAGTTGCGCACCTGAATGCCCGTCAATTCCTCATCGAAAATGCACAGGTCGGCCTCCAGTGCCTGACACTGGCGGCTCAATTCATCTGCCCGACCCCGGCCGATAAACAGGGCGGTGTCGGGCTTGTCCTTCTTCTGCAGGAAGGCGCCCACCACCTGGGCACCGGCGGTGTCGGCCAATCGCGCCAGTTCCGCCAGGGATTCTTCGCTTTCAATGCCCATAAGCACGGCGCGCTCGGCGGTGTCGGCTTCCTTCTCCCGGCCGGTGCGGCCAATGACCTTGTCGCTTTCCTCAATCTGCGTCAGCCAATCCCGATCCGGCAGACGATACCAGCGGGCGGTGTCGCTGAGGAGAATTTCATCCCCCTGAATCAGGAAAGACGTCTGCACAAACGTGGGCTCTCCGTCCTTCACGCCCAGGGCGGTCATGGCATCGTAGCGGAAGGCGCGGAGGGCGCTCAGATCCACATCGCTCAGATGACCGTCCCCGTTGGGATGGGTGTGCAGACAGCGCACGCCGCTCAGCCGGTCGGGATTGCGGCGCAGGCGGTAGTCCCGCAGTTCCACGTCCCGATCCGTGCCGATGGACACATCGACAATCTCGCCGTCGCGGGTGATGTACAGGGCAATCTCCCGATTCATGGCGCAGGACGCCTTGGCCAGGAACTGTGCCAGGTCATGGGGCAGGAACACGTCCTCCTCCACCTGGTACTGGTATAACTGCCGCAGCTGTGCCAGTACGGAATCCCGAATGCCGTCCACCTTGCCGTGGATCATTTCTTCCTTCATGCGTCCTCCTCTTGCTTGGCGGGGGAAGATTTCCGCTCGCCAATGAGCCGCTCGTATTCCGCCACCACCTGGGGCATAATGTCCATCCAGTGGACGGGAATGGTCTGCCGTGCCTTTTCGCCCACGGTTTTCAGCTGGGGCAGGGCGCGGAGAATGGTCTTTGCAATGGCCTCGGGTGATTCATCCTCGCAGATGAAGCCGTTGACCTCGTCCGTTACGCCTTCTGCGGCGCAGGAACCCTTGACCAGCACGCCCGGGGTGGACATGGTCGCCGCCTCGCGGAGCACCATGGGGGCGTTGTCGTACACGGAGGGGAACACCAGTAGATCGGCGCAGCGGTACAGGGACATGAGTTTGCTCCGGTCGCTGACGAAGCCCTCGAAGGTGCAGGCATCGGCAATGCCCAGATCCTTCGCTTCCTGCACAATGGCGTCAAAGTCGGGGCCGTTGCCGGCGGTGACCAGATGGAAGGGCTGACCCTGCTTGCGCAGGATGGCCATGGAGCCCAGCACCCCATGCAGATTCTTCTTGTAATTGTGCTGACCCACAAAGAGGAATACCGGCACGCCCTCCTTGCAGAAGCGGCGGCGCGCCTCTTCCGCGTCCTTGGGGTCGGGCTCCACGGGATCGGTGCCGTTTTCCATCACCAGGATTTTGCCGTGGTAGCCGTAATCTTCCAGCACCTGGGCGGTGGCGTTGTTCACCGTCCACACGCTGTCGCACTTGTTGTAGAAGCGGACGATGTGCCGCACCACTTCCTTGGCGATGAGCTCCGAGTGGGTCTTATCGTAGAAGTCCTGATAATACTTGCTGTGGAAGGTGGTGACCAGCGGCACATCCAGCTTGCGGGAAATGCGCAGGGCTTCCTCGCCGGCGCTGAAGGGGCTGTGGGTGTGCACAATGTCGAAGGGGATGGCGTCCAGCTTCAGCCGATAGCGCACGTCCAGCTTGGGCAGTGCCAGGCGGTAGGCCTCCCCGGGCAGGGGAAGGCTCTTCTGCAGGAGCATGGGCACATCGCAGACTTCTTCCCCGTCGGGGGCATTGGGGGCGATATAGTAGGGCTCATGACCCATGGATTTCAGCATCTGGCAGTAGCTGTAGGTCACGCGGCCTACACCATCGACGCAAGGGGGATAGGTATCGACGAATTCTCCGATAATCATGGTAGTACCTCATTATATGAAAAGGTCGGTGTGGTTGCAAACTAAGTTTATGAAACTTAAAAGTTTCGGAACAGTGC
>CAVBFK010000150.1:0-6534 GCA_963594395.1 Lachnospiraceae bacterium | reverse complement strand
GATCCGCATCGCCCTGCTGTGCAAGGAAGGAAAGCGTGAGATTCGCCGCACCTTCCAGCCGCGGAAGGTGCAGGTCATCCGCTTTGAAGGCAAGGGCGTGGACGAATCCATGCTGCACCAAATCGGCACGTTTGTTTTCGTCTACATTGTGCTGATTCTCGTCGGCAGTTTCGTCATTTCCCTGGATGGCCGCTATGATCTGCTGGCAAACCTGACCGCTTCCCTGACCTGCGTGAGCAATGTGGGTCCCTGTCTCAGCAGTATGGGTTCGCTGGATACCCTGGCCGGGTACAGCAGTTTTTCCAAGATCGTGATGTGCATCCTGATGCTTGCCGGCCGTCTTGAGCTCTTCCCCATTCTGGCTGTTTTCCATCCTGCCATCTGGCGGAGAAACTAAAAATCCATTCACCATGAAAAACCGAGCTCAGCTTTCACGCTGAGCTCGGTTTTTGTTTATCTTACAGGCCTCTCAAGCCTTTGGCCAGAACCTCCACCAATTCCGGTGTCTGCTCCTCCAAGGTTCGTTCCGGGTCAAAGGCAATGGGCTTCGCCACCTTGAAGGTATGCTTGTGATAATCCAGATGCACGGGATAGAACTTCAGAATCTTCCCCGTGGCTTTGTAATACATGGGCGCAATCTGCAAAAAGCCTGTATTGATCCAATCGTGATGGCTCTGATAGCCGCTAGGCTGCTCCGGGAAAATCACCAGATGGTGTCCTTCCTTCAGATGGCGGAGGCTCTGCCGCATGGTGGTCATTACCCGCATGTCATGATACACAGGCACCGTGGGCGCCAGCCGCAGAATCGGCGGCAGCACTGCCGCGGCCATGTACGGTAAGGTGGCATTGTACAGCGGCTCCAGCTTGCATCCGGGTTTCCACCAATAATCCTGGCGAACGTAGGCCGGCACCAGCTTGGGATCCAGCACGTCTGCATTCATCCACGTGAAGCACTGATCCCGCAAAGGGAACTTGACGCACATATCAATGGGGCCGAAAGCGCCGGCGTGGTTGCCAACGAACACGCATGCCTCGCCGTCAAAGGGTTCTTCCCACGTCGTCTTCATACGCGGCGTAATTCCCCGAATGATGGACGAAAGCACCTTATACATTTTCTTTGGCATCCCGTGACCGCTCCTCTTTTCCAATACGTTACCATTTTATTGTATCATCCTTTTCTGTTTTTCGCAAGATGACGGCCGCACCGTTTCCCTTTTCGGACAGGTTGATTCTTTTCACTGTTTCGGTGTATAATGGCTGTGATGGCATGTTGCCAATCGCGAAGGCAGAGATCTGCCATGGAAAGAGTGAAGAATACATGCAGGTTCCACATATACGTGATTATGTCGGCAAGCGGATTCATATGATCGGCATCGGAGGCTCCAGCATGTCCGGTCTGGCAGAAATGTTGCTGGAAGAAGGATACCAGGTCACCGGTTCCGACCGCTCCGACGGCTATCTTTTGGGCAAACTGCGGGACAAGGGCATTCAAATCATGATCGGCCATCGTGCCGAGAACGTTCATGGTGCCGATTTGGTGGCCTACACCGCCGCCATTCCCGAGGATAATCCCGAGCGGATGGAATGCGCACGGCTGGGCATCCCCACATTGGAGCGTGCTTATCTGCTGGGTCAGCTGATGGAAGGCTACCCCCATTCGGTGGGCATCTGCGGTGCGCACGGCAAGACCACTACCACCTCCATGCTCAGCCAAATTCTTGTGGAGGGTGGACTGGATCCCAGCGTCCACATCGGCGGCGTGCTGGATGCCATCGGCGGCAGTACCCGTGTAGGCAAGGGCGACACCTTCTTGGCAGAAGCCTGTGAATTCCGCCGCAGTTTTCTGAAGTTGCATCCTACCCTGGCCGTGGTGCTGAACATCGATGCAGATCATCTGGACTGCTACAAGGATATTGATGAAATCGAAGCTACCTTCGGTCAGTTCCTGGCTCTTCTGCCGGAAGACGGCATGGCCATCGGCAAAGGCACCGACTTCCGCGCCCGCCGCCTGGTAGAAGGATGCGGACGCGCCTATGAGACCTTCGGTATGACGGAGGACAACGACTGGCATCCCGTCAATCTGCAGGAAAACGATCAAGGCTATGCTTCCTATGACCTGTGCTACCAGGGTGACATTCTGGCTCACGTGGATATGCAGGTACCCGGTGACTTCAATGTAGAAAACGGGTTGGCCGCCCTGGCCGCCGCCCATGAACTGGGCGCTGACATGGTTCAGGCCGCCAAGACGCTGAGCACGTTCCGCGGTGCGCACCGCCGGTTTGAATTGACCGATGTGATTGACGGCGTGGAGCTTTTCCACGACTACGGTCACAATCCCACCGAGATGCGCAATGCCCTGTCCATTGCCAGAAAGCGTTGCAAGGGTCGGCTTTTCGCGGTGATGCAGCCCCACACTTTTTCCCGCGTGCGGGAGCTGTTCAACGATTACCTAACCTGCACCGAGGTGGCTGACTTCACACTGGTCACAGACATCTGCGCCGCCCGTGAGAAAGATCCCGGCGATCTGAACAGCGGCATGCTGGTAGACGGCATGCGTGCCCACGGCATTGATGCGGTGTGGACGCCTTCCTTTGATGACACGGAAAATTATCTCCGTTCCCACTGGCAGCCCGGCGACCTGGTAATCACCATGGGTTGCGGCGATATCAATATGCTGAATACCCAGATTCACCGCCATGAAGGAGAAAAGAGACACGACTGATCCCGCCAAAGAGCGAGAATTCTCAGAAAAAGCTTGACATCTTTTCTGAGGTACGTTATACTGTAAAGGCTGTATTTAGTAAGCAATGCGGGTGAAAATCCGCTTGAGCATGAAGGAGTTGTTGAAGATGTTCCGTACCTATCAGCCTAAGAAGCGTCAGCGTAGCAAGGTGCATGGTTTCCGTGCCCGTATGTCCACCAAGAACGGCCGTCGCGTGCTGTCTGCTCGCCGTCGTCGTGGCCGCAAGGAACTGACGGTCTGATTTCCCTCCGCTGAGGACCCTTTTGATGAGGATAGAGCCCGCCCGTGCGCTGCTTGACCAGTGCGGGACGGGCTTTTCCTACATAACCGGGGAAAAAGACCTTTCGGAAGGATGAAACCATGGAAAGACGTTATCGGCTGCAAAAAAACAGGACGTTCCAGTACGTGTACCGCCGCGGAAAGAGTGTCGCCTGTCGGGATCTGGTCATGCTCCACGCCAAGGGCAAGGGGCTGCAGGTCGGTTTTTCCGTCAGCAAGAAGGTAGGCAATGCCGTGACCAGAAATCTGATCAAGCGCCGCCTGCGGGAATGCTTTCGGCCCTATCTGGGGGATGTGAAAAACGGTCTGTACGTTATTGTAGCCAGGCCTTCAGCTGCTGAGGCCACCTTTCAGTCTCTGCAAAAGGACGTACGCTATCTGCTGAAAAAGCAGGACGCGTTTAAGGAAGGGAATCGTGCTTGATCAAACGCTTTCTGTTGGCGTGCATTCATTTCTACCGCAAAGGGATTAGTCCCCATAAGCCGCCTTGCTGCCGCTACATCCCCACCTGCTCGCAATACGCCTTGACTGCCATTGAGCGTTACGGCGCATGGAAGGGCGGATGGATGGCTCTGTGGCGTGTTTTGCGTTGCAATCCCTTCAGCAAGGGCGGCTACGATCCCGTACCGGAAGACCCCAATACAACGCTGAGGAGGGAATGAACCCCGCATGAACGAGTTTCTGAAATCCATTCTGGTGGGTATCAACAGCATCATCGGCAATTATGGCTGGTCCGTTGTTGTCTTCACGCTGCTGATCCGTCTGATCCTGTTCCCCTTCGACTACAAGAGCCGCTCCAGCATGCGCAAGACGCAGAAGCTTCAGCCCGAAATCGCACGTCTTCAGAAGAAGTACGCCAACGATCAGGAAAAGCTCAACCGCAAGCTGAGCGAGCTGTACAAGAAGGAACATATTAACCCCATCAGCAGCTGCCTGCCTATGCTGATTACCCTGCCCATCCTGTACGCCATGTTCGCCGCCATGCGCTTGGTGGCTAACGAGCAGATGGTGGCTCAGGTGTTTGACATGCTGCAGGGCAAGCAGCCCGTGCTGGAAGGCTGGCTGTGGATCAAGAACGTGTGGATGCCCGACAGCCCCTTCTCCGCTTGCCTGCCTGACTACAACAGCCTGCGTGCCATTACGGATACGAACATCTGGCAGTCTGCCTTTGCCGCCTTGGGCGACAATGTGGCCAACCTGCCCGAAGCCCTGGCACTGACGGCTGACAGCTTCACTTCTGCCAACCTGCAGACCACCATCCAGGCCATTTACAACACCCTGGAGACCATGCCCAGCTATGTGGAAGCAACTTCTGCCCTGCCCGGCTGGACCTTCAACCTGTGGGTGACCACGGTGAACATCATGAAGGACTACAACGGCTTCTACATCCTGCCTGTGATGTCTGCCCTGACGCAGTACCTCATGACGAAGATGCAGCCTACCCAGCAGCCCACCGCCGCAGACAGTGCCCAGCAGCAGCAGGCCGCGGCAAGCAGTAACTTCATGAAGTGGTTCTTCCCGCTGTTCTCCCTGTGGATCTGCTCCGGCTATTCCGCTATGTTCGCTATCTACTGGGTGGCCAGCAACGTGATTGCCGCTTTGCAGACGCTTGGTATCAACTGGTATCTTGACCGCAAGGAAAAGAAGACGGCCGCTGTGGCTGGGGAGGGTTCCGTTAAATGAAGACCTTTGAAGCAAGTGCAAAGACCGTAGAAGACGCTATTGCCGCCGGCTTGGAAGAGCTGGGCGTATCCATTAGCGATGTAACCATTGAAGTGCTGGAAGAGGGTAGCAAGGGTCTGTTCGGCCTGTTCGGCTCCCGTCAGGCCAAGGTTCGCCTGACCCTGAAGGAGACCGAAGAAGATCTCCTCGCTTCCCTGAGCGAGAAGAAGCCTGCCGCCAAGCCTGCTCCCAAGCAGGAAGCTCCCAAGCAGGCAGCTCCCAAGCAGGAAATCGCAAAGCAGGAGGCTGTGAAGCCTGCTGTTCCCGCAGTCAAGCCCGCCGCAGAAGCCAAGCCTGTGGAAAATAAGCCTGTAGAAAACAAGGAAGCTGCCAAGCCCGTTCAGGCCGCTCCTGTGCAGCGCAAGGCTCCCGCTCCTAAGGCTCCCAAGGCTGAGAAGCCTGCCAAGCCCGCCGCAGAGGAAGCCCCCAAGGCTGAGAAGAAGCCCCTGCCGCCCAAGGCTCCTGCTAAGCCCATTGAAAAGCCCGTGATCACCATGATCCCCGATGATCAGGTAGATGCTGAGTCCCCTGCCGGCAAGGCGCAGGCCTTTCTGAAGGAACTGACCCACCTGATGGGTGTGGAAGTGACCGTGGAAGTGGGCAACGACCAGGATCAGAACGTGTTCGTGAAGATGACCGGCGACACCCTGGGCATCCTGATTGGCCGCCGCGGTGAGACGCTGGACGCTCTGCAGTACCTGACCAGCCTGCGTGTGAATCGCGGCCAGGAAGGCTACACCCGCGTGACGCTGGATACGGAAAACTACCGTGCAAAGCGTGAAGACACGCTGGTTCGTCTGGCAAACCGCATGGCCAACCGTGCTGTGAAGACCGGCCGCCGTGTGAGTCTGGAGCCCATGAATCCCTATGAGCGCCGCATTATCCACAGCGCCTTGCAGCCCAACGAAAACGTTGATACCCACAGCGAAGGCGAAGAGCCCAACCGTCATGTGGTCATCACGCTGAGAAAGTAATCTCCCCCATAAAAATTTTGAGGCGATCCTTGCGGGTCGCCTCTTTTTGTTAGGCGTAAAACAGTATCTGGCGTCATCTTGGCAAAAGAAAAAGCCGAACCCTTCGGTTCAGCTCATTCGTGCCGGTGGTGGGACTTGAACCCACACGTATTTGCATACAACAGATTTTGAGTCTGCCTCGTCTGCCATTCCGACACACCGGCGTGTCAACAGAAATAGTATAGCACAAGCGCAGGAAAAAATCAAGCGCGACATGCGTGAAAGATGGACTTCGGGCAGATTTTCAAGCGAATTTTCGCATAAACCCCGCCAGTTCACAAGAAATTCATATAGTTAGGTAATACTACCTTCGTCAGAACCCTTGCATTTTCTTCCGAAAACAGGTATACTTTCGGTAGGAGGAGATCGACTGATGGAAATTCGTGAATCCGGTGAAGATTATCTGGAGCAGATCCTTATCCTGCAGAGCAGGAGTGGCTATGCCCGCTCCATCGACATTGCTGTGGCGCTAAACTTCTCCAAGCCCAGCGTGTCTATCGCCATGAAGACCCTTCGTGAGCGCGGGTATATCACCATGGACGCAGAAAGCCACATCCGGCTGACCGACAGCGGCCGTGCCATTGCTGAGCGAATCTATGACCGTCATCAGCGGCTGACTGCCGTGCTGGTCTCTCTGGGTGTCAGCCCTGAGGCAGCCCGTGAGGACGCCTGCAAAATGGAACATGACCTTTCCGATGAAACGTTCCATGCGCTGTGCGCATTGATGGATAAGAAGGACGCTTAAAGATCATCTGACCAAAGAAAAGGATCGGGAAC
>CAVBFK010000149.1:0-5966 GCA_963594395.1 Lachnospiraceae bacterium | reverse complement strand
GCACGTTTCTTTCCTTATTCCAAAGGGCTTTCCGGTCGCCCTTTGGAAACCTTCGGACGTTCCCTTCGATGAAGTTGACTTTTCATGCAAATCGAAAAAACTTGGAGGTGACATCATGGGCGGTGTTGTGATTCGCACGGGGCGAGCGGGGCAGGTTTTGCCTGAGGTTGTCCGGGGCATAGGGGAGCAGTATGCCGCTCATGAGCGGGTGATCCTGCTGGTTCCCGAGCAGTATACCCTGCAGGCGGAGCGTGAACTGGTAGAACAGCTGGATCTTCCCGGCTACTTTGACCTGGACGTGCTGTCACCCTCCCGGCTCCGCCGTCGCATTCGGGAAACCGGCGGCTCTGACCCGCTTCCCAAATTGGATGACCGGGGACGGAACATGGCGCTGAGTCACGTTCTGACCAAGCTGGAGAAGGATCTCCATTACTATCGCCGGGTGGCGAACACATCCGGCTTGCCGGCCAAGGTGTCTGACATTCTGACCGACCTGAGCCACGCCGATGTAGACGCGGAAGCCCTGGAACGTCTGGCCGATGAAACGCCGTCTGCCGCCACCGCCGCCAAACTGCGGGATTTGGCGCTGATTTGGCGGGAATACCAAAATCTCATTGAAGGCCGCTTTGCCGATGATGATGCCCAGGAGGAAGAGAGCTGCCGCCGGCTGAAGAACAGCGGCGTGGTGACGGATGCCCATGTGTGGGTGTACGGCTTTGATAACCTGCCGGATCCTTTGTGCAGACTCCTGTGCGTGGCCGTGCCTCTGGCGCGCTCGGTGACGGTGACCATGACCATGGACTTCGAGTCCGCCCCGGACGGTCATCTGTTTCTGACCCAGCGGCAGAGCGTGGGCAAGCTTCAAGCCATGCTGGCCAAGCAGGAGATCTCCAGCACCATCAAGCCCATTCTTGTGAAGGAAGATCAGCGCGCCCCCGCCCTGCAGTGGCTGGAAAAGTATCTGTTCGCCTACCAGTCTCCCGAGTTTGAAGGGGATTGTACGCCGGTGACCATCCACGCCTGTGCCACGCCCTTTGCGGAGGCATCCTACGCCGCACAGACCCTGCGTCGCTGGCACGAGGCAGGCATCCCGTGGAGCAAAATGGCGGTTGCCCTGAGCAGTCCGGCCTCTGTCGCCCTGGACGTTACCCTGTCCAAGGCGAACATCCCGCACTACATGGCACGGAAGGACAGCGTTCTTCGCCATGGCCTGTGCCGCTTCCTGGTTAGTGCTCTGTCGGCTGTAACGGAAGGCTATCGGCAGGAAGATGTGCTGGAATGCGCCCGTAGCGGCTTTTCGCCCCTGAGCACGGAAGAAGCCATGCAGCTGGAAAACTACGCCATCGAGAACGGTATCCGAAAGAGCAAATGGCGGAAGCCCTTCACCCGCGGCGAAGACGCAGAAGCCATGGAGAACGTGCGCCTGAAGCTGATTCCGCTGCTGGAGAAAATGCAGGAAAGCCTCCGCGGCGCCGAGAACGCCGCCCAGTCCCTGACGGCGATTTACACGCTGCTGGAAGACGTGGGCGCGTATGATCGCCTGATGGCCAGGGAAGAAGAACTCCTTCGCCGGCAGATGTCTGCCGAGGCGGCGCAAAACCGTCAGGTGTGGCAACTTCTGCTGGATGTGCTGGATCAACTGTATGCCGTGCTGGGCACCCAAAAGGCGCACATGAAGGATCTGACCCGCTACATCGCGTCTGCCCTGTCCGGCGTGGCACTGTCCTCCCTGCCGCCGACGCGGGATACCGTTATGGTGGGCGAGGCGGGTCACCTGATGACCGGCTCCTTGGAAGCACTGCTGGTGGTGGGTCTGCAGGACGGCGTGCTGTCCTCTGCTCCCAATAGCCTGCTCAGCGAGCAGGAGCGGGCACAGCTGGGAGAAAAGCTGGAACGTCCCGTGGGCATTTCCCGGGCATTGCAGGGCTCTCTGCGCCTCAGCGACTTCTACCGCACCATCGCCATTCCCAGCCGCTATCTGACCCTAACCTTCGCCGAAGGTGCTCAGGACGGTGCGGCGCTGCGGCCGTCTTCCTTGATTGCGGATGTTCAGCGGCTAATGCCTTCCTTGAAGGTCTCCGGCGGCGTTATGGAAACGGGTGACGATGCCCCCTTGGCACCCCTGCCGGCGCTGGAAGGTCTGTCCCTGCGCCTTCGTGCCATGGCAGACGGAAGGGCAGACACGCTGGATGAAACGTGGCAGGAGGCACTGCGTACCCTGTGGCGGATGCCTGACTATCATCAGGTGACCAGCCGGATGTTGGATGCCCTGGACGCCAAGATTGAGCACAAACGGCTGGATACCGCCAGCGCGGTGAAGCTTTTCGGGCAGGACAGCGTGTCCGTGTCCAGGCTGGAGGAATTTGCCGGATGCCCCTATCGCCATTTCGTGGATTACGGCTTGAAGCCCGTGGAACGCCGGGAGTTTGTCTACCAGGCAGATGAAAAAGGCTCCTTCTTCCATGAAGCCATGTGCCAGTATGCCCAGCTGGCCGCCGTCATGCCGGGCTGGCCCCAGGTGGATGACGCGGTGATTGACAGCATGATGGATCAGGTGCTGGAACCTTTGACGGCGCAGTGGGAAAACGGTCCCCTGACAGATGACGGCATCGGCCGCCAACTGGGCAAGGGCTATCTGCATACCATCCGCCGGGCGGCGAAGATGTTCACCGAGCATAGCCGCAACAGCCGCTTCGTGACCATCGGCACCGAGGTTCCCTTCGGGCAGAACGACGGCCTGCCGCCGGTGGTGCTGTCCCTGAAAGACGGGCGGAAGATTGCCCTGCGAGGCATCATTGACCGCGTGGATCGCTTCGATGGGGAAAACGGCTCCTACCTGCGGGTGGTGGACTACAAGAGCAGCCGCCATTCCCTGGAGCCTTCGCGGGTATGGAACGGCTTGCAGCTGCAGCTGCCCATGTACCTGAAGGCCGCTACGGACGGCACCCCCGGCACCATCCCCGGCGGCGCGTTCTACTTTGTGCTGAAAGATCCCGTGGTAGATACGGCGGCCGATACCAAGGAAGATGCGGAAGCCGACATTGCCAAGGAGCTCCGGCTGAAAGGCGTGGTGCTGGCGGAAAATGAAGTGGTGGAAGCCATGGACTATGACCAGCCGGCCTTCTCCTTTGAAAAGGTCTTTAGGCAGGACGGTGAGGTGGCCGCCGGCGCCAACGCCCTGAAGCCTGAGGAAATGCAGGCGCTGCTGAAGCACACGGAAATCACGGCCACAAGAATTGCCCAGGAAATCCGCGAGGGTTACATAGACGTCAGCCCCGCGGCGTTCAAGGAGGAATCCGCCTGCCGCTACTGCGAGTATGCCGCCATCTGCCGCAGAGATCCCAAGCTCCCCGGCGGAGAAACAAGAAAAATCCCTGAGATGAATAAGCAGGAATTCCTTGAACGGTTGGCGAATGAAACAGCAAGCGACGCGTCCCAGTCGCAAAGCACGGAAGAAAATTCCTTCCATGATGAGGGAAAATCATCATAAGGATTGCATAATCCGTCAAAATGGGATATAATGATACCAGAGAAAAGATTCTCCGAAGGAGGCGTTTTCCCATGATTAAGATCATCGCAGGAAAAAAGGGCTCTGGCAAGACCAAGCGTTTGATCGATATGACCAACCAGGCTGCCAAGGAATCTGCCCATGACGTTGTTTTCATTGATGATGACAACCGCTATATGTTTGATATCGACCACAAGGTTCGCTTCATCAACGCAGCGGATTATCATGTCAAGACCCCTGAAATGTTCATGGGTTTCCTGTGCGGCATGCTGAGCCAGAACTTCGACGTCGGCACCATCTTTGTGGATGCTTTCGTGAAGCTGTGCCAGACCGAGCTGTCCGGTGCCGCTTGGCTGTTCACCGGCATGGAAGAGCTGTGCCAGAAGCATGACGTGGACTTTATCCTCTCCGTCAGCGCTGATCCTGACACCCTGCCCGATTTCATGAAGGCTTACATTATCTAAGCTTTCACTCAAGCGGACGTTTAACGTCTGTCGGCGGATGAACCTGCTAAGGCAGGAGACGGTGGTGATTTCCGCCGTTTCCTGCCTTTTTCTTTTTGCCGGGTCTGCGGTCGCCCGTTCGGAGAACCGCCCACAAAAATACGGAGTGTGATCGTATGTCATTCTTCTCCACCCGCGGACAGACGTGTGTCACCGCATCGCAGGCCATTCTGCGCGGTATTGCTCCCGACGGCGGATTGTTTGTGCCGGCCATGTTCCCGCAGGTTTCTCATGAAAAGATTGCGGCCATGGCCAACATGGACTACTGCCAGCGCGCCGTGAGTGTCCTCAAGCTCTTCCTGGAGGATTACGATATCCCCGAGATTACGAAGGCCGTGAACGCCGCCTATGGGGACGGCAAGTTTGACAACAGCGAGATTGCGCCCGTGCGCCAACTGGACGACAACACCTACGTCATGGAGCTGTTCCACGGCCCCACCCTTGCCTTCAAGGATATGGCGCTTCAGCTTTTGCCCCATTTGGTGACCCTGGCCGCCAAGAAGAATAACGAGCACCGGGAGATTGCCATCCTGACCGCCACCAGCGGCGACACGGGCAAGGCCGCCCTGGAGGGATTCAAGGATGTGCCCGGCACCAGCTGCACCGTGTTCTATCCCATGGACGGTGTCAGCAATGTGCAGAAACTGCAGATGACCACCACCGGCGGCAGTAACACCCACGTCATTGCCGTGGACGGTAACTTTGACGATGCCCAGACCGGCGTGAAGAAGCTCTTCGCGTCTCTGGACTTTGCCAATGCCATGAATAAGAAGGGCAAGGTGCTGTCCTCTGCCAACAGCATCAATTTCGGCCGTCTGGTGCCGCAGATTGTGTATTACTTCAGCGCCTATGCAGATTTGATCCGCAAGGGCGTTATCGCGGTGGGCGAGCAGGTGAATTTCGCCGTGCCTACGGGCAATTTTGGCGACATTCTGGCGGCCTACTATGCGCGGAACATGGGTCTGCCCATCGGCAAGATGATCTGCGCCAGCAACCGCAACAACGTGCTGACGGACTTCTTCCACACGGGCATCTATTCCACCCACCGCACCTTCGTGAAGACCACCTCACCCAGCATGGACATTCTGGTGTCCTCCAACCTGGAACGTCTGCTGTACGAGGCCGCCGACCGTGACGGCGAACTGGTGAAGGTATGGATGAATCAGCTCGGCACCTGCGGCAGTTATTCCGTGGGTGAACAGCGGCTGGAGTGGCTCCAGAGCCTGTTTGCCGCCGGCTGTGCAGACGACCGTGAAACCGCCGTGGAGATTCGCCAGCGCTTCGAGAAGAACCATTACCTGATGGATACCCACACCGCCGTGGCCTCCCAGGTACTGCGCCAGTATCGCCGCGAAACCAACGACGAGACCCTGACGGTGATCGTTTCCACCGCCAGCCCCTACAAGTTCGCCGAGGCTGTGCTGGCCGCGGTGACTTCCCCTGAGGAAACCGCCGCCATGGACGCCTTTGCCTGCTCGGATAAGCTGTCCGAGATGAGCGGCATCCCCGTGCCTGCTCAGGTAACCGCCCTGAAGACCCTTCCCGTTCTGCACACGGCCTCCTGCGGAAAAACCGAGCTGGCCGACGCCGTGCTGAAGGCCATGGGGGAGTAAAAATGCATAGAAAACCGTCCGCGGAGGAGTGCTTCCGCGGACGGTTTTTTGTTGGAAGAAGTTATGCCTTTTCCACCGTTCTCCTATACACTGCAATGCCCACCCATGTGCCCAGGGTGTTATCAATCAGGTCATCCACCTCGAACCAGCCGATTCTCAGCCCCAGCTGGGTGCATTCAATCATCAGCGACAGTGCGAAGCCCAGCAGAATGATCTGCCACGTCTTCATCTTCTGCAATCCGCTGAGAAGAAAGCCAAAGGGCAGGAACAGCACGATATTCTGCAAGCCGCCCACCAGGGACGTTGCATCGGGGGACACGCCGTCATCCCATTGTCCGCTGA